>NZ_CP059200.1:517046-625920 GCF_014251755.1 Blattabacterium cuenoti
AGACGTCAAAAACAAAGACGTCAAAAACAAAGACGTCAAAAACAAAGACGTCAAAAACAAAGACGTCAAAAACAAAGACGTCAAAAACAAAGACGTCAAAAACAAAGACGTCAAAAACAAAGACGTCAAAAACAAAAACGTCAAAAACAAAAACGTCAAAAACAAAAACGTCAAAAACAAAAACGTCAAAAACAAAAACGTCAAAAACAAAAACGTCAAAAACAATGAAGACAATTCACATTGTTGTAAAACAAAATCAAAAAGAAATTCGCATTGATAAGTTCTTGAAAAAGAATATAGAAAATATCAGCAGAAATCAAATTCAAAAATTGATGTTTTCAGAAAAAGTTATCGTGAATCAACAGATTGTAAAAAAAAATTATAGAATACAACCTTTAGATTTGATAGAAATTCAATTCTCTAAAATTTCTCCTATATTAGATCATTTAGAGTATAAAAATATTGTTGCAGAAAAAATAAATCTTGATATTCTTCATGAAGATGAAGATCTCATTGTAGTTAACAAACCTGCAGGAATGGTAGTCCATCCTGGATTTGGACATTATAAAGGGACATTAATTCATGGAATTAAATATCATCTTCAAAATTCAAATTTGAAAAATTTGAATTTATATAGAAGTGGATTAGTTCATAGATTAGATAAAGATACATCAGGTTTATTAGTTGTGGCTAAAAATGAATATTCTAAAAAATATTTATTTCAACAATTCCACTATCCTAAAACAATCCAAAGAGAATATAGGGCTTTAATATGGGGGGATTTGATTGAAAAAAAAGGAATTATAACTGGTTTTATTGGAAGAGATCCTAAAAATAGAAAAAGAATGACTGTTTTTAGAACAAATGAATCTCATAAAGGAAAATATTCTGTAACACATTATCAAGTGTTAGAACGATTTAAATATTTGACATATGTTTCTTGCAATATAGAAACAGGAAAAACACATCAAATAAGAGCTCATTTCAAATATTTAGGACATCCATTATTTCACGATTCTATTTATGGAGGACATAAAATTTTTATGAAAAAAAAATGTTCGAATCGAAATATAAAATTTTTGAAAACTTGTTTCAAGATATTACCTAGACAAGCTTTACATGCTATATCTCTTTCTTTTATTCATCCAAAACATGAAAAATGTTATTTTTATTGTCCAATTCCTGAAGATTTTAAAATTGTTCTACAACAATGTAGAAAAATATTCTTATAATAAAGTACCATTCAAAAGAAAATAAGAAATAGAAAAATAGATCATTAATCCAACAACATCCACTAATGTGGCAACAAAAGGAGCTGAAGAACTGGCTGGGTCTCCTCTTAATTTTTTAATTATAAAAGGAAGCATTGAGCCACTTAATGTCCCCCATAATACAACTCCAATTAAGGATAAAAAAACCGTAAAACCCACTAATATCCAATGAGAACCATAATTAAATAAATGGATTTTGTGCCAAACTATTACACGTATAAAACCTGTTAATCCTAAAATACTACCTAAAAAAAAACCGCAAATAATTTCTCTTCTCATCACAATCCACCAATCTTTTATTTTAACCTCACCCAAAGCCATTGCTTGTATAATTAAACTTGCGGCTTGAGAACCACTATTTCCCCCACTTGAAACAACTAAAGGAATGAATAAAGCAAGAACTACCGCTTTTTCTATGACACTTGAAAATTTTTGCATAACTGTTGTTGTTAACATTTCTCCTATAAATAATAAAATTAGCCATCCAGCTCTTTTTTTAATAAGTTTGTATAAAGGAACGTTTAAATAAGATTGATTTAAAGCTTCCATTCCTCCTATTTTTTGAAAGTCTTCTCTATAATTTTCATTTAAAACCCATAAAATATCATCTATAGTTACGATTCCCAATAAAAAATTCTGATCATCTATAACTGGAAGCGAAATTCTATTACTCATAGTAAATATTTTAGTCGCTTCTTTCTCGGTATCCGTAATATTTAAAATTTCAGTATATTGACCATTGATTAAATCATATACTTTTGTGTTAGGATCTACTAATAAAAATTCTCGTATTTTTATATCATCTATTAATTTTCCTTTTTCGTCAACTATATAGACAATTTCTATAACATCACTATTTTTAACTTCTTTACGAATATAATCCAATACTTCTTGTACGCTCCAAGTTTTTTGAATTGCAATATAATATGGAATCATTAAACAACCTATACTATTTTGAGGATACCCTAGAGATACTAAAATTTTACATTTTTCTTCTTTATTTAAATATTTTATTAAGTCTTTTAAAATATCTTTTGGAAGATTTTCTAAAAAAGAAATACGATCATCTACAGATAAATTATTTAATAATTCCATTTTTTTAATAGAAGACAAATCTTTTATAATTTTTTTTTTTGTAGAAAAATCCAATATTTCAAAAATAGAAATTGCTTTACATAATTTTAACAAACTAAATATTTTTACAACATCATTAGGATTCTGATGAAAAATTTTTATTAATCTACTTATAGTTTGATTATTTAGAAATGTATCGTTATTTAAATAATCTTGATCTTCATTAAACATTTTTTCTTTCTTTGTATGGAAATTTTTGAGTATTATTAATTATTGATTGGATTTCCTATTACAGGAAATAAAAATTATATATTGTTATGCAGAAATTAATTAAAATTACGTAATAAAATGATCATTGTAATATCATCATACATAGTATAAAAAAAGAAGAAAAATGGAATATAATTTTCGTGAAATAGAAAAACGTTGGCAAATATATTGGAAAAAACATAACATTTTTCATACAAAAGAAAACAAAAAAAGAAAATACTACATCTTAAATATGTTTCCTTATCCTTCTGGAACAGGACTTCATGTAGGACATTGTTTAGGTTATATAGCATCAGATGTTTATGCAAGATACAAACGAACAAAAAAATATAATGTTTTAAATCCCATAGGATTTGATTCTTTTGGACTTCCTGCAGAACAATATGCGATCCAAACAGGTAAACATCCTTACGATACAACTCTTGAAAATTCACGTATATATAAAGAACAAATAAATAAGATAGGCCTTTCCTTTGATTGGAATAGAGAACTATACACTAGCAATCCTAATTATTATCGTTGGACTCAATGGATGTTTATTCAAATTTTTAATTCTTGGTACGATAAAAATAATGAAAAAGCTAAACCTATAAGTCTTTTAATTGAAGAATTTAATAAAAATGGAAATAATTGCGTTAACGCAAACACTACATCAAATTATAAATTTGATTCAAAAACATGGAAACAATTTAGTTTCTACAAAAAAGAATCTGTTCTTTTAGATTATAGATTAGCTTTTTTATGTAAAAATACAGTAAATTGGTGTCCAGATTTAGGAACAGTGTTAGCTAATGATGAAATAAAAAATGGAAGAAGTGAAAGAGGAGGATATCCAATTTACAAAAAAAAAATGTTACAATGGCATATAAGAATTAGTGCATATGCAGAAAGACTCATTAAAGGATTAAACTTTATTAATTGTTCTAAATCTTTTAAAAAATTACAATATAATTGGATAGGAAAATCAACAGGAATTTCTGTTTTATTAAAAGTAATTTCTCCTTTTGAGGATTTTCATCAAATTGAATTATTTACTTCTCATCCAGAAATGATATTTGGAATGACTTTTATCATATTATCTCCAAATCATCCACTTGCAGTTAAAATGTCTTTACACCATAAAAATGAATCAACATCTTTTTCCAAAGAATTTTCTATCAATGAAAATACAAAAAATATATCTGGATTTTTTACAGAAAATTATGTTTTTCATCCTTTTATTAGAAATAAAAGGATTCCCATTTATATCAGTAATTTTATTTCTGTAAATCAAAAAACCCAATCTGTTATCGGAATACCTGGACATGAAGAAAAAAGTAAAAAATTTGCCAAACAATTTGGTATAGAAATCATTAAAATTTTAGATTTTAATAAAAAGTGTATTAATTCTAATTTTTTAAATGGATTAACCCGTAAACAAGCAAAAGAAAAAATTATTAAAATTTTAGTGAAAAATAAAATAGGAGTACTTAAAACAAATTATAAGATTCGTGATGCTATTTTTTCCAGACAAAGATATTGGGGAGAACCCATTCCTATTTATTTTAAAAATAAAATTCCAAAAACAATTCCCGTTGATAAATTACCTATCATTCTTCCAAAAATAGATAATTTTCATCCTAAAGATGGAAAACCTCCATTAAGTAGAGCCAAAAATTGGGCTTGGGATGAAAGAAATATGAAGATGGTTCCTAATATTTTGATTGATCATAAAAATGTATTTCCAATAGAAACTAGTACCATGCCGAGTTGGGCAGGATCAAGTTGGTACTATCTTAAATATATGGATGTACATAACAATCAATTTTTTATTGATAAAAAAAAAGAAAATTATTGGAAAAATGTTGACCTATATATTGGAGGATCTGAACATAGCACCGGTCATTTGATTTATGCTAGATTTTGGCATAAATTTTTGTTAGATAGAGGATGGATAACGACTGAAGAACCTTTCAAAAAAATATTGAATCAAGGAATGATTTTGAGTTATTCTGCTATCATAATCAAAGTAATAGGAGAAAATATTTTTTTATCTTATGGATTAAAAAATAAAAAACACGCATATTTTTCTTTTCAAGAAGTATATGTGGATCTTTCTTTAATTAAAAAAAACAATGAATTAAATATTCATAAGTTTAAAAAATGTAGACCTGAATTTTATTCATCTGTTTTTATTTTAGAAAGAGGATCCTTTTTTTGTAAAAGAAAATTGGAAAAAATGTCAAAATCAAAATATAATGTAATAAATCCTGATGATATTTATGAAAAATATGGATCAGATACATTTCGTTTGTATGAAATGTTTTTGGGTCCTATTAATCAATCGAAACCTTGGGATGAAAAAAAAATAAATGGAATAAAAAATTTTTTAATTAAATTTTGGTGTTTATTTCATAAAAATAAAATTTTCCAAATCAGTGAAATAAATCCAACATTACAAGAATTGGAAATTTTGCATAGTTCTATAAAAAAAATCCAAAATAAAATAAAATCTTTTTCTTGGAATACTTCTATTAGTTTATTAATGATTATGACTAATCAATTGACTGCATTAAAATGTAATAAAAGAAAAATCCTAGAACCTTTGGTACAATTAATAGCTCCATTTGCTCCTCATGTATCCGAAGAATTATGGTATAAACTGGGGAAAAAAAAATCTGTTCTATTTTACGATTTTCCAGTTTTTAATCCAAAATATATAGTGAAAAAGGAAATAACATATCCGATTATGTTTAATGGAAAATTAAAATTTTTAGAAAAGTTTGATTCTAGCACTCCAATAGAAGAAATAAAAAAGAAAATCTTAAATCATCCTAAAACAAAATGTTTTTTGAAAGAAAAAACTTTACAAAAGTTAATTTTTATTCCTAAAAAAATAATAAATATTTTATTTAAATAAATTTTTTAAAATGACTTTATTTATATTCTAATATTTCAATCCATTTTAATACAAAATTAAATTTGTCTATAAAACGTAGATTTGTACTCTATAATGTAGCATTCATTTTTATATTTTTTTATCATTCTATAAGATAAAAACTTTGTTTTATGTCAAAAAACCAAAATAAAACTGGTTCATATGGTTTTTTTAACTGTATAGAAAAAAATTTTGATAAAGCTGCACAATTTATTTCTATTGAAAAAGGTCTTTTAGAACAAATAAAAGCTTGTAATTCTGTATATCGAATGCATTTTCCCGTTAAAATAGGAAAAGAAATCAAAGTGATAGAAGCATATAGAGTTCAACATTCCCATCATAAACTTCCTTGTAAAGGAGGTATTCGATATAGTATGAAAGTTAATCAAGATGAAATTATGACTTTAGCCGCTTTAATGACCTACAAATGTGCCATAGTTGATGTTCCTTTTGGAGGGGCTAAAGGTGGTATAAAAATAGATCCACAAACTATATCATCAGAAAACATAGAAAAAATAACACGACGTTATACCTCTGAATTGATTAAAAAAAATTTTATTGGTCCAGGAATAGATGTTCCCGCTCCTGATTATGGAACTGGAGAAAGAGAGATGAGTTGGATTTTTGATACTTTTCTATCTCTCCGTTCTGGAGACGTAGATGCATTAGCTTGTGTTACAGGAAAACCTGTTTCTCAAGGAGGAGTCAGAGGAAGAAAAGAAGCAACAGGTTTGGGCGTTTTTTATGGGATCAGAGAGTTGTGCCATGTAAAAGAAGATATGTATTCTGTTGGTCTTGATGTAGGATTAGTTGGAAAAAAAATTATTATACAAGGATTAGGCAATGTTGGATATCATGCTGCCAGTTTTTTTCATGAGTCTGGGGCTATTATAATCGCTTTAGCAGAAAGAGAGGGAGCAATTTATAACAAAAAAGGATTAAATGTATCCAAAGTTTTTTTACATTTAAAAAACAACGGATCCATATTAAATTTTCCAGAAGCAAAAAATATAAAAAATACGGAAAAGGCTTTAGAATTAGAATGCGATATTTTAATTCCAGCAGCGTTAGAAAATGTGATCCATAAAAATAATGCAAATCGTATTAAGGCTAAAATAATTGGAGAAGCGGCAAATGGACCGATTACTCCTGAAGCTGATGAAATTTTGGATAAAAAAGGAGTGATTATTGTTCCTGATATTTACTTAAATGCAGGTGGAGTTACTGTTTCTTATTTTGAATGGCTAAAAAATTTAAGTCATGTCCGTTATGGACGTATGGAAAAAAAATTTAGAGAAAATGTAAATGCAGAATTTTTGAAAGTTATAGAAACGGTTTGCAAAAAACCAATTTCAATAGAAGAAAAAAAAATGATTTTAAGAGGTCCAAGAGAAATAGATTTGGTCCGTAGCGGATTAGAAGATACCATGATCAATGGATTTCACAAAATTTGTGACCTAAAAAAATCATTAAAAATAGAAAACATGCGTACTGCAGCATTTGTGTTATCTATCAACAAAATTATAGATTCTTATGAAAGACTAGGCATTTTTCCATAATATCTTTGATTCTGAAAAAAAAAGAAAAAATACATTTTTCATGAAATATAAAAGATCATTATTGAAATTAAGTGGAGAAGCTCTTATGGGAGAGAACGAATTTGGATTCCATTCTACTCGTTTTCAACAATATGCTGAAGAAGTCAAAAAAGTAGTAGATATGGGAGCTCAAGTGGCTATAGTTATTGGAGGTGGAAATATATTTCGAGGATTTCCTAGAATAAAGGAAAAAACTATAAATCGTATAGAAGGAGATTATATGGGAATGTTAGCTACCGTTATTAACGGTATAGCCTTTCAATCATATTTAGAAAATGTAGGAATCTGTACTTGTATTCAAACAGCTATTAGAATGGATGAAATTGCAGAACCTTTTGGTAAAGATAGAGCCATACATCATCTTGAAAGAGGAAAAGTTGTCATATTTGTCGCGGGATTAGGAAATCCTTATTTTACTACCGATACAGCCGCTGTTTTGCGTGCTATTGAAATTAAAGCTGATGTATTATTAAAAGGAACTAGAGTAGATGGAATTTACACAACAGATCCAGAAAAAAATAAATATGCTAAAAAATTGAAAAATATATCTTTTGATATGGCATATCAAATGGGAATCAAGGTCATGGATCAAACTGCTTTCATTTTAGGAAACGAAAATGATCTACCAATTATTATTTTTGATATCAATAAAAAAGGAAATTTAAAAAAAGTAATTTCAGGAGAAAAAATAGGAACCATGGTTTCTAAAAAAAAATAAAATTATGGATGAGTTGAACGACATTTTTTCCTCTTGTAAAAAAGATATGGAAAACATTTTGGAAAAACTGAAAAAAGAAATTCATCGGATTCGATTAGGCAGTAAGTCTGTTTCTTCTTTTTTAGGTAAAATAAAAATAAAATGTTATGGAACCTTTTTTCCACTTATAGAAGTCGCCAACATTTCTATTATAGATAATATGAATATTTCTATTGATCCTTGGGATCGTTCTATTATTTCAGATATAGATAAAGCGATTATTAATGCTAATTTAGGTTTTATTCCCACTAATAAAGGAGACTCTATTCATATACATTTACCTATCATTACAGAAGAAAGTAGAAAAAATATGATGAAAAAAATAAAATTACAAACAGAATATGCAAAAGTTCTTGTGAGAAGAATTCGAAGTAAAAATAACCAATATATAAGAAAATTAAAAATATCAGAAGATGTTTCTAAAACAGGGGAAAATCGTATACAAAAAATGACGAATGAATACATACAAAAGATAGAAAATTTCTTTCTTCATAAGGAAAAAGAAATATTGAGAATATAAAATGATAAAAAAATATTCAATTAAAAAATTATTAAACCAAGGAAAATTTTTACTAAACAAAAAAGTATTAGTTGAAGGATGGATCCGTTCTTTTCGTTATTCTATTTTTATCAGTTTGAATGATGGATCTACCATTCAAAATCTACAAATTGTTTTATCCACCAATAAATTGGATAAAATAATCATGAAAAAAATAACAATTGGAAGTTCAATTAGAGTTATAGGGATAGTAAAAAAAAGTATTGGAAAAAAACAATATATTGAACTCCAATCTTTGGATATCACCATATATGAATTAGTAAATCCAGAAATTCTTCAAAAATCTATTTTGCAACCTAAAAGGCATAGTTTGGAAAAACTTCGTGAACAAGCTCATTTACGTTTTCAAACAAACATTTTTAGTTGCATTATGCGAATTCGTCATCATATCGCTTTTTGTATACACAAGTATTTTCATGAACATGGTTTTTTCTATCTTCATTCTCCAATTATTACGACTTCAAATTGTGAAGGAACCGGAAAGATGTTTCAAATTACAACTATGGATTTAAAAGAAAATCAACTCATAGATTATGCAAAAGATTTTTTTAAATGTAAAACTTATCTCAGTGTATCCGGACAATTAGAAGCAGAAACCGCTTCTTTAGGATTAGGAAAAGTATATACTTTTGGTCCTGTGTTTCGAGCAGAAAATTCCAATACTTCACGACATTTATCTGAATTTTGGATGATTGAACCAGAAATTGCCTTTTATCATCTTGAAGAAAACATAAATCTAGCAGAAAAATTTCTAAAGTTTGTTATTAAATATATTGTTGAAAATAGTATGGAAGATTTAATCTTTTTAAATCAATGTTTGGAAAAATGGAAAAAAAAGAAAAAAAACTACCTTTTAGAGAAATTAGAACTTATATTAAAATTTCCATTTAAGAAAATTAGTTATACAGAAACTATAAGAATTCTTGATCAAGAAGAAAAGAAAAAAAATATAAAATTTTCACATCCAATCATTTGGGGTATGGATTTAAAATCTGAACATGAACAATATTTAGTTGATATATATTTTAAAAAAATTCCTGTCATTATATTTGATTATCCTTGTAGCATTAAAGCCTTTTATATGCGTATGAATAATGATGGTAAAACTGTTAGAGCTATGGATATTTTATTTCCTGAAATAGGAGAAATTATTGGAGGTTCTCAAAGAGAAGAACGTTATGATATGTTATTACAACGGATGAAAGATACAAACATTGATTTCAATAAACTTTGGTGGTATTTAGATACACGTCGTTTTGGTTCTGTTCCTCATAGTGGATTTGGTTTAGGTTTTGATCGTTTGGTTCAATTTATTACAGGAATGAATAACATTCGTGATGTAATCCCATTTCCAAGAACTCCAAACAATGCAGAATTTTAAAAAAACATGTTAAAACAACAGTTATTGCAAAAAGGGCAACATAAACTTTCTCCACAACAAATTAAACTAATGAAATTAGTTCAATTATCTACTTTAGATTTTGAACAAAGAGTTCAACAAGAATTGGAAGAAAATCCAGCATTGGAAGAGGAAAATTCTTCAGATTTAGAAGAATATTCAGATATCTTAGAAGAAGAAAATAAGATAGATATCACAGAAGATCAAAATCCATCTTTAGATCATATTATAGATGAATATTTCAGTGATGACGAAATAGAAGATTTCCAAATCAATAACCAAAAAAATTATAGTGTGAAAAAACACATTTCTATTATATCTGGAATTTCTTTTCAAGAATATTTAAAAAATCAATTACATACATTTCGTTTAAATGAAAAAGATTTATTAATTGCTGATTTTATATTAGGAAACATAGATGATGATGGTTATATTAGAAGAACAATTACATCTATATCGGATGATATTTTTTTAATACTTGGAAAATCTGTATCTACAGAAAAATTAGAAAAATTGCTTGTGAATTACATTCAAAAATTAGATCCTATAGGTGTAGGATCCAGAGATCTACAAGAATGTTTACTGATTCAATTAGAAAAAAAAAAAATCAATCAAGAAGTTCTTTTATCAAAAAAAATTATACGATATCATTTTGAATCTTTTATAAAAAAACATTATCAAAAACTGCAAAAAAAATTGGGAATAACAAAAAAAAGTTTACGAAAAATTATTGATAAAATAAAAAAATTAAACCCTAAACCAGGAAAAATTTATTCTGATAATACTAAAAATTTGAATCATATTATTCCGGATTTTAATATTTCTGTTTCAGATGAAAAATTAGAATTGACTTTAAATCAAAGAAACATACCAGAATTGAAAATATCCTCTTTATATTTAGATATGTTGAAATCTTATCAATCAGAAAAAAATATAAAAGAAAATGAAGGAACCATTGTGTTTTTAAAAAAAAAAATAAATTCAGCAAAATGGTTTGTAGATGCAATTCAACAACGTCAAAATACACTCATGCTAACAATGAATGCTATTATGGATTATCAAAAAGAATATTTTTTAACGGGAGATCCCGTTACAATAAAACCTATGATTTTAAAAAATATTTCCCAAAAAATTGGAGTAGGAATTTCTACTGTTTCTCGAGTCGCTAATAGTAAATATGTTAATACTCCATATGGAACTTTTTTAATCAAAAGTTTTTTTTCTGAAAAAATGATGAATCAAGAAGGAAAAGAAATTTCCTCTATTGAAATCAAAAAACTTTTAAAAGAATCAATAGATAAAGAAAATAAAAAAAGACCTCTTACTGATGAAAAATTATCCAATTTACTTAGAAAAAAAGGTTATCTAGTAGCCAGAAGAACTATAGCAAAATATAGAAATCAAATGCATTTTCCTGTTGCAAGAATGCGAAAAAATTTATAATTTTTTTATCATTACAGTTTTCCAATTAGAAAATTCTTTTATAGATAATGATGATAATTCTCTACCATATCCGGATTGTTTCACTCCTCCAAAAGGAAAACGTGGATCTGATTTTACTACTTCATTAATGAAAATCATCCCCGTATCTATTTTACTTGATATTTTTTCCGCTTTTTCTAAATCTTTCGTCCAAATAGAGGTTCCAAGTCCATATGGTGTATTATTGACAATATCAGGAATTATTTCTTCTTTAGAAAAAGAAGAAATAATTCCTATTGGACCAAATATTTCTTCTTTCTTTACTACACAATTATCATTTTCTATCTTTAATAAAGAAGGAGAAAAAAAATTACCATTTCTAGTAATTTCTAAACATATTTCTCCTCCATTTAGAATGATATTCTTATATTGTTGATACAATTTTTCAGATAAATCATAACGAGAAATATAACCTATTTTAGTGGATTCACTGTATAAATTTCCTATACGATATGTTTTCATTTCTTGTATAACTGCATCTATAAAATCATTTATGATGGTTTTATCTACAATAAATCTTTTTGCAGAAATACATGTTTGTCCTGTATTATTTAATCTAGATTCTGTCGCTATTTTTGCTATTTTTTCTATATGTTCTACATCTTTTAAAACTACAAATGCATCATTTCCTCCTAGTTCTAAAACAGATTTTTTAATATATTTTCCCGATAATGATCCGATTACACTCCCCGCTAAAGTACTTCCTGTAAAAGTGACTCCTTGTATTGTAGGATGAGCTATCACCGATTCTATCTGATTCAGATCTATTAATAAAACCTGAAAAATTCCTTTAGGAAAATCGGATTCTAAAAATATTTTTTCTAAAATCATAGAACATCCTGTTGTATTAATAGCTGGTTTTATAAGAATCACATTTCCTAATAATAAATTAGGAATAGTAGATCTAATTGTTTGCCATATGGGATAATTCCATGGCATTATTCCTAATATAGAACCTATAGATTCAAATTTTACATAAGAAGTTTGATATTCAGTATCAATTTTTTCTAAAAAAATAGATTCTCTTAATTCACAATAATATTTACATAAATTAATACTCTTGTTTACTTCAGCATAAGATTGAATTATAGGTTTTCCCATTTCTTGAGTAATGGAATAGGCTATAATATCTTTAGCTTTTTGTATGCAAGAACAAAATTTTATTAAACATTGAACTTTAGATTCAAAGGAATAATTTTTCCATTTTTGATATGCATTTTTAGCTTCAGATAATTTAACATTAATATTTTTATTAGATAAATAATAATAAGTATTTAATACATTATTATCTACAGGATTAATGGTTTGAAACATTTCATTGTTTTTTTTAAATTCGTCCCAAGCTAACAGAAATTTGGGAACTCAAAGCTATGGCATAAAATTTTATTTTTTTCAAAAATAAAAGCATTCCATTAGCTCTAATAGGAGATAAAAAAGTTTGAAATCCTATTTCATAAATAAAATTAGCATTAGAATAAATAATTTCAAAAGGAAAGAGACCGGAATATACTTGAATCATAAGAGAAGCCATTCCTCTAGGTAATAAAGCATCACTATCTGCTTCAAAAAAAATACGTGATCCATTCAATTTAGCCTTCAACCAAACTTTAGATTGACAACCATGAATTAATTTATCTTCAGACCTAAAATTAATTGATTTTTTAGATAATTTATTCCCTAAATCTATCAAATATTCATATTTTTCCTCCCAATTTTTAAGAATTTGAAATTCCTTTTTTACAATTTCTTCTTTTTGACGCAAAGTCATTTATAAATTTTTAGATCAACATGAAAATATACACTTTTCTTTTTTTTAAATATGGATTGATAAATTTTAATCTAGCCCTTTTCGCTGCTATTGATAAATTTTAATCTAGCCCTTTTCGCTGCTATTGTCATATTATGAAGCGACATCAATACTTCCTTCCATTTTCTCGTTTTTAACCCACAATCGGGATTGACCCAAATATTTTTTATAGATATTTTTTTTGAAGCTTTTTCTATTAAGTCTAATATTTCTTTTACGGTAGGAATTCTTGGAGAATGAATATCATATACTCCTGGACCTATTTCATTAGGATAAGAAAAAACAGAAAAGGCTTCCAACAATTCCATTTTAGATCTAGAAGTTTCCATCGTAATGACGTCGGCATCCATATCTGCTATATGTTCAAATATATCATTAAATTCACTATAACACATATGTGTATGGATTTGGGTTTCATCTTTTACTCCACTTGAAGAAAGACGAAAAGCCTTAATAGACCAATCGAAATAAGATTTCCAATACTTTTTTTTCAAAGGTAATCCTTCTCTAAGAGCAGGCTCATCAATTTGAATCATTTGAATTCCAGATTTTTCTAAGGATAAAACTTCTTCTCGTATAGCCCAAGCTATTTGATAAGCAGTATGAGAAATAGGTTGGTCATCTCTTACAAAAGACCATTGTAAAATGGTCACAGGTCCAGTCAACATCCCTTTCATTAATTTTTTTGTTTGAGATTGAGCAAAACATATCCATTCAACGGTCATATCTCCAATACGACTAACATCCCCATAAATAATAGGAGGTTTAACACATCGGCTACCATAACTTTGAACCCATCCATTTTTGGTAGAAAGTATCCCTTTTAATTTATCAGAAAAATATTCTACCATATCAGTTCTTTCAAATTCTCCATGAACTAGTACATCTAAATCTATTTCTTCTTGTTTTTTAATAACATTTACAATAAAATTTTTAATTTTTTCATCATATTTTTCTTGACTCAATTCTTTCTTTCGAAATAAATTTCGAAAACTACGTATTTCTTTCGTCTGAGGAAAAGATCCTATAGTAGTAGTAGGAAACAAAGGAAGATGAAATTTTCTCTTCTGCTTTTTTTGTCTAATATGAAAATGATTATTTCTTTGTGTATCTTGTTTTGTTATTTTTGTTGCTCTTTCTTTGATTTTTTTATCATAAAAAATAGAAGATGATTTTTTTAATAAAGAAGAATTATTGAGTAAAATATTTTTATTTCCTTTGATAATTTTTTCTAAATCATTTAATTCATAAATTTTTTGTTTAGCGAAAGACATTCTATTTTTGATATCTACATGAATAGAATTCTCAGAATCTACATCTAGAGGAACATGTAAAAGAGAACAATTAGGAGCAATCATAATTCTATTTTCTCCTATCAATTTAATCGATTTTTCTATTTTTTGAATAGAATTGGCATAATTGTTTTTCCATATATTTCTTCCATTAATCAGTCCCAAAGATAAAATCATTTTTGACTCTTTTGAAAAAAAAGAAAGTATTTTTTCCAACTGATTTGAATCTTCCACTAGATCTATATGTAAAGCTTGAACAGATGTCTCTTGAAAAAGAGATATATTTTCTGATATGCCATCAAAATAAGAAGTTAACAAAATATTGATTCCATAACAAAATTTAGATATTTCTCTATAAGCATATTTAAAAACTTTTTTTTCTTTTTCAGACATGTCTAAAACTAAAATAGGTTCATCTAATTGAATCCAATGAACCCCTTTATCTTTTAATTTTTGTATAATGTTTATATAAACAGGAACAAGGTTTTCTACTAAATCCATTCTATGAAAGGATTTTTCTTTTTCTTTTCCTAAAAATAAATAGGATATAGGTCCAATTAATACAGGTTTAATTTTTTTGATCGATTTCAATATATTTTTAGATTCCTCTAATTCATCAAAAATTTTATTCGAAAAAATAGAAAATTTTTGATTTTTATCAAATTCTGGAACAATATAATGATAATTAGTATTAAACCATTTGGTCATTTCCATTGCTTTGATATCCCATCCATTTTTTTGAAAACCTCTAGCCATAGAAAAATATAAATCAATATTATTATGAATCATTGGAATAGAAAGATAAGACTCAGAAATCACTCCTAATAATAAGGACATATCTAGAACATGATCGTAAAAACTGAAATCATTGCATGGAATCAAATCTAAATCAGCTTTTTCTTGAATTTTCCAATTTTCTTCTCTTATCCTTTTTCCTACTTCAAACAAAGCGCTAAAATCAATTTTTTTTGCCCAATAAGCTTCACAAGCTTTTTTTAACTCTCTTCGTCTCCCTATACGAGGATAACCCAAATTATGTTTTAGCATAAAATAACTTACTTTTATTATTTAAATTTTATTTTCATTCATATGGATACTATCCATACACATATAGACAATCAACTAAATTAAATATCTAAATATCTTAAATATCCAATAATTGATATAAATATTTTAATATTTTTTTGTCTAAAACAGAAAAAGTTCTGTTTCTTCTGTTCATCATAATTTCAGCAGTTTCACAAATTTGATGAAAAGATATTCTTTTTTTACTTTGAATTCCTCCCAAATAAAAAGAAGAAATATATCTAGGAGGAAATCCATATCCAAAAATACTATTACTTACACCTACGATTGTCGCTGTATTAAATTGAGTATTTATTGCTGATTTGGAATGATCTCCCATTATTATACCAAAAAATTGCAAATTGGTAGGAAAAAAATCTTTTTTTTCATAATTCCAAACTGTCACCTTTTTATAATCATTCCTTAAATTAGAAATATTGGTTCCCGCTCCCAAATTACACCATTCTCCCAAAATAGAATTTCCTAAAAAACCATCATGAACTTTGTTAGAATAAGAAAAAATTACAGAATTAAAAATTTCTCCTCCAACTTTACAGAAAGGAGCAATAGTTGTCCCTCCATATATTTTTGATCCTACATTCAATATACTGCTTTTTCCAATTGATACTGGACCTCTGATGACAGATCCTTCCATAATTTCAACTCCTTTTTCAATATATATAGGACCAAATTGAGCATTTAATACGACATTATTTGCTTTTATATCTTCTTCTAAAAAAATTTTGTTCTTACAAAGAACATGATTGTTCCCCAACAAAGAAAAAGATTTTTTTCCTTTTGTAAAAAACATAAAATCTTCTTTTAATATAATTTCATTATTTGTAAATATTTCCCATGGAAATTGAATATGAATAACTTGTTTTACATAATATGTTTTTGTACACTTTTTTGACAAAGAAAAAATGTCTTCTTTGACTAAAAAATTTTTTTTGATAGCAATCATTTTTTCTTTAAAAAAAATAGTTTCGTTTTCTTTTAAAGAAAAAAGAATTTGAATTAACTCTTCATTAGGAATGAATGAAGAATTAATGAACAACATATTTTCAAAATATGAATATTTGTTTTTGGAATATTTTTTTGAAAGAAATGATTGTGTAATAATATCATATGCTGTTTTTCCAATGTATTTTTCCCATCTTTCTTTTATCGTAAATAAACCCAATCGAATTTCTGATACAGGTCTAGTCAGTGTTATAGGAAATAATTGTTTCCATTCTATACCATCATATAATATAAAATTCATATGAATTTATTTCTAGAATTTTTTATATTTTTCATATTTTTTCTTAAATTTTTCGGCTGGACCTGTTTTTCCTAAAAATTTTTTTTCTCCAGTGAAAAACGGATGTGAATAACTAGATATTTCCATTTTATATAATGGATAATCACTTCCATTTATATGAATAGAATCTTTTGTTGTAACTGTTGATTGACAAATAATTATTTTTTCATTATTAATATCTTTAAAAACAACAGGTCTATAGTTTTCGGGATGTATTTTTTTTTTCATATTTATTTTTTTTTTGGGGGAAACGGTAAATCATTCCATTAATATTCATTCCAGCACCTAAGGAAGCCATAAGAATTGTATCTCCAGGTTTTATTTCATGAGGAGGCATTTTTCCTTTAAGAATTAAATCCAATAAAGTGGGAACAGTAGCTACAGAAGAATTTCCAAATTTTTGAATTGTCATAGGCATAATTTTCAATAAACAATCCTTTTTTAAGGATGTATCATTATATAATTTCAATAATCTTTTTAAAATTGCATAATCCATTTTAGCATTAGCTTGATGAAGAATAATTTTCTGAATATCATGAAGATGTAAATTAGCATGATCAAGCATATTTTTTAACATGTTTGGAACTTCTGTTAATGCATATTCATAAATTCTTCTTCCATTCATTCTAATATTAACTAAAGATTTCTTATAACTAGGATTTAAAGAAGGCCCATTCGTTAAATAATATAATTTTTCATTATTATCACATTGAGTATCATAATGGATAATTCCATCTTTTTCGTTTTCTAAATATTCCATAGCAGATAAAACCGCCGCTCCGGCACCATCGGAAAAAATCATTGCATTTCTATCATGTGGATCTGTTACTTGAGATAAGGTTTCAGAACTAGTAATCAATATGTTTTTAGCATGTTTAGATCGTAAAAGTTGATTTGCTAGAATCATTCCTTCTATCCAACCTGGACAACCAAAAATCATATCATATGGTCTACATTTTTTATTTTTTATTTGAAGTTTATTTTTGATTTTAGCAGATATAGAAGGAACTAAATCAGATTGATAAGAAATAGGATGAATATCTCCATAGTTATGAGCCGATATGATATAATCTATTTTTTCTTTACAAATTTTAGAATTATTCAAAGCTCTTTTTGCCGCAATAGCAGCAATATCAGAATTAAATAATCCTTTATTTACATATCTCCTTTCCTCTATTTCTGTAATTTTTTGAAATTTATTAATGATTTCTTCATTAGATTTTTTAATTTTGAATCCTCTATTATCATAAAATTTATGTTCCATAAAATGATCTTTTTTTATAATCTTGTCTGGTAAATAATGCCCCGTTCCTGTAATGATTGATCGAATCATTTTAAAGACTAAATCAAAATTTTAGTGATAAAGTAAAAAAAATAAAATTCTTGAAATAAATTCAAAAACCATTATTTGTTCTTCATATAATTTACAAAAAATGAATAAATATTCTCCTTCTTCAAAAGAAAAGAAATTGAAAAACATGTTTGATCATATTGCTAAAAAATACGACTTTATCAATCATATACTCTCTTTTGGAATAGATTTTATATGGAGAAAAAAAGCTATTCATTTATTATACAAATTTAGTGAAAAAAAAGATCTAAAAATATTAGATTTAGCTACTGGTACTGGAGATTTCGCTATATTACTAGCTCATAAATTCAAACACGCTTATATTACGGGATTAGATCCATCTGATAAAATGCTGAAAATAGCAGAAAAAAAAATAAAAAAATCTTTTTTTGAAGAAAGAATTCAAACTATTCAAGGATATTCGCAATATATTCCGTTTCAAAATGATACTTTTGATATAGTAACTATTGCTTTTGGAATAAGAAATTTTCAATACATTCATTCTTCTATGAAAGAAATATATAGAATTTTAAAAACCTCAGGAATTTTAGTGATTTTAGAATTTTCTACCCCTTCCAATTATTGGATAAAAAAAATTTATTATTTTTATTTTCATTTTGTAAAAAAAGTCGGAAATTTTATTTCAAAAAATCATTTTGCTTATAATTATTTAAAAGAATCTATATTCTCTTTTCCCTATTATAACCAAAAAATGAAGAAATTTTTAAAATATCATCAATTCGATCCAATTTATATGCAAAAACTAACTTTTGGAATTGTTTCTATTTACTTAGTCAAGAAAAAAAAAAAATTGATTTTGAATACCTTTAATTAATTAAAATATTTTTTCATAATGATAAAGTATTTATCTGGATATTTTACATCTGCTTTTCTTAAAAAAAGAATTAAGAGCATAGAGTTTTTTATACGTTATCCAATAGAAATACAAAATCAATTAATTAATCATATGGTTTCATATGCAAAAAATACAGAATTTGGAAAAAAATATGGATTTCGTGACATCAAAAAATATCATCAATTTTCTGAAAGAATTCCTATATGTAAATATTCTGATTTACAATATTCTATTCAAAGAATTCGTAAAGGAGAAAAAAATATATTATGGCCAGGAGAAGTAAAATGGTTTGCCAGATCTTCTGGAACTACTAATACAAAAAGCAAATACATTCCTGTTACAAGATCATCTATGAATACATGTCATTATAAAGCAGGAAAAGATATGTTGTCTATCTATATTCATAATCATCCCAAAACAAAAATTTTCTTTGGAAAAGCTGTTCGTTTGGGGGGGAGTTATGAATTACATAAAAAATATAACACATTTTATGGTGATTTATCTTCTATTTTAATAAAAAATATGCCTTTTTGGGTTGAACATATTTGTGTTCCTGGAAAAAAAATAGCCTTAATGAGTGAATGGGAAAAAAAATTAGAAACCATAGTAAAAGAAACGGGAAATAAAGACGTTAGAATTTTATTAGGTGTTTGTTCTTGGTTGTTAATTTTTTTGAAAAAGTTATTAAAAGAATTTGATAAAAAAAAAATAAACGAAATATGGCCTGATATAGAGGTTATATTTCATGGAGGAGTCAATTTGAACCCTTATATTCATCAATATAAAAAATTATTTGATAAATCTGTAAATTTTTATAATGTATACAGTGCATCAGAAGGTTTTTTTGCGATACAAGATCAAAAAAATATTGAAGATCTTTTATTATTATTAAATCATGGTATATTTTACGAATTTATTCCCACAGAAGAAATAAATAATGCAAATCCTAAAATATTTTCTATTGATAAAGTAGAATTAAACAAAAATTATGCGCTTGTGATTTCTACTAATGCAGGATTATGGAGATATATAGTTGGAGATACTGTTAGGTTTACTAGTTTATCTCCTTATAGAATTTTCATTTCAGGAAGAACGACTCATTACATCAATTCTTTTGGGGAAGAATTAATTATTGAAAATGCAGAAAAGGCATTACATAATGCCTGTATGAAAACAAAATCCGTTATTCATGAATATACGGCAGGTCCTGTCTATATGAATCAAAAAAATTCTGGAGCACATGAATGGATTATAGAATTTGAAAAACAACCGATAAACTTATGTGAATTTAGGAATATTTTGGATGATGAATTAAAATCTATGAATTCAGATTACGAAATTAAACGATACAAAAATATTGTTTTAGGTCCTCCTATTATATATATAGCCAGAAATGGTTTATTTTATGACTGGCTAAAAAAACATAAAAAATTAGGGGGACAAAACAAAGTCCCTCGTTTATCTAATGATAGAATATATATTGATTCCATTCTTAAAATGGAAAAAAAAAGAGACTAGTTTCAAAAAAATATTTTTAACTTTATAGTTTTATTATGACAATAGAAAAAAAACAAGAAATATTTCAGACTTATGGAACATCTGTTTACGATACAGGTTCATCCAATGTTCAGGTTGCTTTATTTACTTATCGTATCAATCATTTAAATAATCATCTCAAAAATAATAAAAAGGATTTTAATACAGAAAGAGCTTTAGTAAAAATGGTGGGTAAAAGAAAAAAATTGTTGAAATATATAGAAAAACATGATATCAACAATTATAAAAATATCATTAAACATTTAGGATTAAGAAAATAAATAAGTTCTAGATCTAGATAAAGATAAAAATATGCCAGATATAGTCAAAGAAACCATTTATATGAAAGATGGGCGTACTATCATTATAGAAACAGGAAGATTGGCAAAACAAGCAGATGGAGCCGTTTTAGTACGTGAAAAAAATACGATGCTCTTGGCAACTGTAGTCGTTTCCCAAGAAATAAAAAATGATACCCATTTTTTGCCTTTAACAGTAGATTATAGAGAAAAATATTCTGCTGGAGGAAAAATTCCTGGAGGTTTTATAAAAAGAGAGGGAAGACCTTCTGATGAAGAAATTTTAACAATGAGATTAGTTGATCGTGTTTTAAGACCAACATTTCCAGATTCTTTTAAAAAAGAAATACAAGTTATGATTTCGTTACTGTCATATGATAAAACGGTATTGCCAGATGGTTTAGCTGGATTAGCTGCATCAACAGCTTTATCAGTAGCAGGAATTCCTTTTAATGGTCCTATATCAGAGATACGTATTATCCGTTTAAATGGAAAATTCATTATTAATCCTAGTTTAGATCAATTAAATAAAGCGGATATAGATTTAATAGTCGGAGCTTCAAATCATTCTATTATTATGATAGAAGGAGAAATGAAAGAAATCAAAGAAAATGAATTTTTGGAAACTGTAATTACAGCTCATAAAGCTATAAAACCACAAATAGAAGCTCAAATTCGTTTAATAGATAAATTATCAAATCAACAACGGATATTTTTCATTGATGATCAAAAATCTATAAATTCGTTTCAAGAAAATAAAAAATTAAAAAAAGAACTTTGTTTATTTTCATATGAAAAAATTGAAAAAATTTATCAAAACTTTACAAATAAAAAAACTAAATCGATTCAAGAAAAAATTATACTAAACGATTTTAAAAACAAATTTTTAACAGAAGAAAAAATAGAAAAAAAAGAAGCGATTATTGATCAATTTTTTGAAGAAATTAAAAGAAAAATAGCGAGAAATTTAGTTCTAAAAAAAGGAGTCCGATTGGATGGTAGAACGAATAAACAGATCCGTTCAATATCTAGTTTTGTGAATTATTTACCTGGAGTACACGGTTCTGCTTTATTTTCAAGAGGAGAAACTCAATCTTTAACTACAGTTACATTAGGATCATCCTTAGATGCTAACAAAATTGATAATGTGATTATGGAAAATCAAGAAAAATTCTATTTACATTACAATTTTCCCCCTTTTTCTACAGGAGAAATTCGTTCTATAAGAGGAGTTTCTAGACGTGAAGTAGGTCATGGAAATTTGGCTCAACGTGCATTAAAAAATATTATACCCAATAATCCATATACAATTCGTGTTGTTTCGGATATTCTGGAATCGAATGGTTCATCTTCTATGGCTACAGTTTGTGCTGCTAGTTTAGCATTAATGGATGCAGGAATTCCTATAAAAAATCCCGTTTCCGGAATTGCTATGGGTTTATTTATAGAAAATGAAAAAAAAATTATTATATCTGATATAATAGGAGAAGAAGATCATTTTGGAGATTTAGATTTCAAAATAACAGGAACTAAATGTGGAATGACAGCTTGTCAAATGGATGTAAAAACTATGCAAGGAATCACATACGATATTTTGAATCAAATTTTAATACAAGCCCTAGAAGGACGTCTTTTTATTTTAAAAAAAATGTTAGAAACTTTGCCTAGATATAGGAAAAAAATGAAACCTCATGCTCCAAAAATATATACTCTTAATATTCCAAAAAATTTTATAGGTTCAGTTATAGGTCCCGGTGGAAAAGTGATTCAAGAAATCCAATCGTGTACCGATACGAATATTTTAATTGAAGAAAAAGGAAATTTGGGATACATTGAAATTTTAGGAAAAAATGATGAAAAAATAAAGAAAGCAATCAATAGGATTCAACAAATTGCTTTTGTCCCTGAATTAGGAAAAATTTATCAAGCAAAAGTTAAATCTATAAAAGATTTTGGAGCTTTTGTTGAAATATCTAAAGGAGTTGAAGGTTTGCTACATATTTCGGAGATAGGATGGAAAAGATTGAATAAAATAGAAGAAGAATTGCATGTAGGAGATATTATTGACGTTAAATTTATGGGAATGGATGAAAAAAATAAAAAAATGAAACTATCTAGAAAAGTCCTTTTACCCCGTCCTGTAAAAAAAAATGAATAAAAAGAAAAAAAATATGAGACAACTTAAAATTACTAAACAAGTCACAAATCGTGAATCTGAATCGTTAGATAAATATCTCCATGAAATAGGAAAAATTCCATTACTAACTCCAGAAGAAGAAGTAGAATACGCTCGTAGAGCAAGAGAAGGGGATGATACTGCTATAGATAAACTTATCAATGCAAATTTACGTTTTGTTGTTTCTGTTGCTAAACAATATCAAAATCAAGGATTAAGTTTGTGTGATTTAATTAATGAAGGAAATTTAGGTTTGATAAAAGGAATATTACGTTTTGATGAAACAAGAGGTTTTAAATGTATTTCTTATGTTGTATGGTGGATTAGACAAGCAATTTTACAAGCTATTGCTGAACAATCACGTTCTATTAGACAACCTACAAATAAATTAGCTCTATTAAACAAAATCCTAAAAACTCTTGCTCAATTAGAACAAGAATTGCAAAGAGCTCCTTCTGCAAAAGAAATAGCAGAATATTTAAATATGAATGAAAAAGATGTTGAAGAGTCTATAAAAAACTCAGGAAGACATGTTTCAATGGATGCTCCATTGGTAGAAGGAGAAGATTCAAATTTATATGATTTAGTTCGATCTGATGAATCTCCTCGTCCAGATGAACATTTGGAAAAAGAATCTTTACGTAAAGATATCAAAAGAATTTTAGAAACTTTAAGTGAAAGAGAACGTCGTGTAATTATTTTACATTTTGGATTAAATGGATCCCCACCCATGACTTTAGAAGAAGTAGGTCAATCTTGTGATTTAACAAGAGAACGAGTCAGACAAATTGAAAGTATAGCTTTAAAAAGACTCAAACATTCTTCTAGAAGTAAAATATTAAAACCTTATTTAGGATAAAAAAAATGCGACCTCGAAGGGATTCGAACCCATAACCTTCTGATCCGTAGTCAGATGCTCTATCCAAATTAAGCTACGAGGCCTATAATTCCAAATATACTAACTCAATCATGATTGAACAATTTTCAAGAATTTTTTCAGTTCCATAGATGAATAACCTACAAGTCCTCCATCTATATCCTTTTGGTAAAAAAGATCTTTTGCGTTAAGATCATTAATACTCCCTCCATATAAAATAGGGATTTGATTAGAGATCCTTTTCCCATATCTTTCTAAAAATAAAAAACGAATAAATTCATGCATTGTTTGAGCTTGTTCAAATGTAGCCGTTTTTCCTGTTCCAATAGCCCATATTGGTTCATATGCTATATAAAAAGATTCTATTTCATCTGATGAACAATCGAAAACAGTTTTGTTTAATTGATATTTAATAATTTCAAATTGTTGATCATTGGATCTTTCCAAAAATGATTCTCCTACACAGAAAATAATATTTAAACCATATTTTAATGCTATTTTTATCTTTTCTAATAAAACATTATTTTTTTCAGAAAAAAATTTTCTACGTTCACTATGTCCTAGTATCACTTTTTGTACTCCTATCGATTTTAACATAGAAGCTGATACTTCTCCTGTATAAGGCCCTTTATCCTTTTGATGAATATTTTGAGCCGCAATATTTAAAGTTGTTCCTTGTGAAATTTGATTCAAAATATGTAAAAAAGGAAAAGAAGGAGCTATAATAATTTCTTTATTATGATTAATTTTTTTCTCAAAAACAATTTTTAAAAAATTTCTAATAAAAGAAGTCGTTTCGTGAAAATCATAATTCATTTTCCAATTTGCAATGACAACCTTTTTTCTCATTTTTTTTGAAAATATTTTTAAATGTAAATATAAAAAATTGTATTTTTGAAATTAAAAATTTTGTTTTAATAAAAAAATGATTTCTACTAGTATTTTAAAACAAAATTTTTCTAATTCTTTGAATCCAATTTTTTCTTTCTTTTTTTTTAAGAATAAAATATGTTTCAAAACATTATTTATAGAAAACTGAATAAAAGTTTTATCCATATAATCTATATAATTTTTTACTTCCTTCAGTTTTTTATTATAAATCAAAATTACATCATTATTTGATATTTTTTTATGAAAATGCGATGTAGAACAAATTTCAAATTTTATTAATATGATTATTAAATAATTGACAATATCTATATATGTATCTGTTATTTTTTCCTCTTTAATTTTTTGATATCCTTTTGATTGAATATTTTTTATACGGACTATTTTCATCAAGATTTGATCTATTATAGAATAATTATGGAAGAATTTCCATGAAATTCCATAATCTTTTAATTTTTCTAAAAAAAGTTTTCTACATTTATGAATAATCAAGTCATCAGTAGATGAAAAATTCATGTCGTTTGATTTTACAACAAATTACTACAATAAATAGTTTTTTTCAATGATAATTAATTGTGCAGGTACTTTATTACATTTAAAAAAACCAAAAATAATGGGAATTGTAAATTTAACTCCTGACTCGTTTTATGATGGAGGAAAATTGTGTTCGGAATATAGTATATTACAACATATAGAAACCTTATTAAATGAAGGTTCTGATTTTATAGATATTGGAGGTTGTTCCACACGACCAGGATCAAAATTTATAACGGAAAAAGAAGAAATAAAAAGAGTAATAAAGCCTATTCGTAGTATTATGAAAAATTTTAAAAATGTTAGAATATCTATAGATACTTTTCGAAGCGAAGTAGCTAGAATAGCAGTGGAAGAAGGAGCTGTAATGATAAATGATATATCAGGAGGAAAATTAGATAAAAATATGTTTCCTTTGTTAGAAAAACTTAAAATTCCATATATATTAAATCATATGAAAGGAATTCCTGAAAACATGCAAAAAAATACATACTATCATGAAAATATAATAACAGAAGTAAATAATTTTTTTTCTGAAAACATTTACTATTTAAAACAACATAGAATTCATGACATCATTTTAGATCCTGGATTTGGTTTTGGAAAAACACTAGAACAAAACTTTCAATTGTTAAAACACCTATCTTTATTAGGTTTTCAAGATTATCCAATTTTAGTTGGCATTTCTAGGAAATCTATGATCAAATTCATTTTAAAAACTTCTTATGAAAAATCACTAAATGCAACTTCCATTATTCATACTATAGCACTTTTAAATGGATCTAAATTTTTACGTGTACATGATGTAAAAGAAGCAGTAGAATGCATTAAATTAATACAATATTATAGAAAAATTTTATAATTTACTAATACTTGTATTATTTTTGTGTTGTTAGGCTTTTTTTTCATTATTTCATTTATTGAAAATTTCTTTTATTGATATTTTAGATATTTCTTTAGTAACCATTATACTATTTCAAGTATACAGATTGGTTTACAAAACTGCTGCTTTAAATATTTTTTATGGTATCATTGCTACTTTTATTTTCTGGAAAGTAGTAGAAATTTATAAAATGAAACTTCTTAGCATAGTTATAAGTGCTTTTTTTAAAGGAGGATTTTTAGCTTTAATCATTGTATTTCAACCAGAAATTAGAAAATTTCTACTTATAGTCGGTAGTAAAATTTTTTTCAAAAAATTTATATTTTCTATCTTTAAAAAATCAGGAGTTTCAATGAAAACTGAAACTATAGATAGCATTGTAAATGCTTGTGCGATTTTTTCAGGAGATAAAACAGGAGTTTTAATTGTCATTCAATTACATCAAGATTTAAAAGAATTCATCCAAAATGGAGATGAAATGGATGCTAAAGTGAATATTTCTATTTTAGAAAGCATTTTCTATAAAAATAGTCCATTACATGATGGAGCTGTAGTTATTATAGGAAACAAAATTATAAAAACAAGAGCCATTCTTCCTGTTTCTTATAATAAAGAAATTCCATCCCGTTTAGGATTAAGACATAGAGCTGCCATTGGTTTATCTGAAAAAACGGATGCTATATGTATTGTGATATCCGAAGAAACCGGTTATATCTCTTACATTAAGGATCAAAAAAGAACTGTCATCAATAATATTAATAATTTAAAAATGAAACTTGAAGAAGATTTACTTTAATATATTTACTAATATACATTATATGATTTTTTATGAATATTCAAAACATATATCAATTATATTCTATTTCTTCTGGTATAGAAATAAACAGTAAAAAAGTGAAAAAAGGATCTATTTTTATAGCTTTAAAAGGAAAAAATTTTGATGGAAATCAATTTGTAGATGAAGCCATTTCAAATGGAGCAATACTAGCTATAGTAGATTACAAAAGATCTGTTTGTTCCAAACAACAAAAAATTGTTTCTGTAGAAAATACATTATATTTTCTACATGAATTAGCAATGTATCATAGATATAAATTACATTACATTCCTATTATAGTTATCACTGGAAGTAATGGAAAAACAACGACAAAAGAACTTACTGTCTCCATTCTTTCTAAGAAATATAAAAAAGTTCATTACACCAAAAATAATTTTAATAATCATATAGGAATTCCATTAACTATCCTTTCCATGCCTGTGGATGCACAAATATCTGTAATGGAAATGGGAGCAAATCATGAAAAAGAAATAGAAAAAATGTGCTCTATTATTAATCCAGATTATGGATATATTACCAATTTTGGAAAAGCTCATTTAGAAGGATTTAAAAGTATAGAAGGAGTCATACGAAGCAAATTAGAATTATATAATTTTTTAAAAAAAAATAATAAATTAGTATTTATTAATGGAGATGATTCTGTACAATTATCTAATAGTACGGAAATGAATAGATATATATTTTCAGGAAGAAAAAAAGAAAAATCGGATATAAATGTTCAATATATATGGAAAAAAAATAGTATACAATCTTCTTTATCTATTCAAAACATAGAAATTGTTCCTTCTTTAATAGGAGATTACAATTTATATAATATCGCTTCTGCTATCTCTATTGGAACATATTTTAAAGTTCCTTTAAAAAAAATAAAAGAAGCAGTAGAAGAATATGTTCCTAATAATTATCGTTCTCAAATTTTGACAAAAAATAATGTAAAAATTATTGTAGATTGTTATAACGCAAATCCGACTAGTATGATAGAAGCTCTTACCTTTTTTAACAAAATACAAGGAAAAAAAATCGTGATATTAGGAGATATGTTAGAATTAGGATTATTTTCTCATAATGAACATGAAAAAATTATTTCTTTTATAAAAAAAAGCAATATTTACATTGCTTTTTTAATTGGAAATATTTTTTTTAACACCCAAAAAACTTCATATAAAATAAAAAAATTTATGGAAAAAAATTTTTTTGTTGAATGGATTAAAAAATACTCTATTCAAAAAACGGATTATATTCTGATTAAAGGATCTAGAAGGATTGCATTAGAAAGTATTATTGATTTAATTTAAATTCTTTTTCTTTCTTTGTTTATTGAATCTTAAAGATTAAATTTGTATGTGATGATTTCATAAAAATTTTTTCTAATGAAAGAAATTACCACAAAAACCTATATCAAGTGGTTCAAAGACATGTCTTTTTGGAGAAAATTTGAGGACAAATGTCGTTCCCTATACTTAAAACAAAAAATTAGAGGATTTTTGCATTTGTATAATGGACAAGAAGCGGTCCCTGCTGGATTAAGTCATGCAATGGATTTATCTAAAGATAAAATTATAACCGCTTACAGATGCCATATTATTCCTATTTCTATGGGAGTAGATCCAAAAAAAGTCATGGCAGAACTGTTAGGAAAAAAAACAGGTACTTCTCATGGAATAGGAGGTTCTATGCATATTTTTAGCAGACAATATCGTTTTTATGGAGGACATGGAATTGTAGGGGGACAAATTCCGTTAGGGGCTGGAATTGCTTTTGCTGATAAGTATTTTAATAGAGATGCGGTCACTTTAACTATTATGGGAGATGGAGCTGTAAGACAAGGGTCTTTGCATGAAACATTTAATATGTCTATGATATGGAAACTTCCTGTTGTCTTTATATGTGAGAATAATAAATATGCTATGGGGACTTCTGTAAGAAGAAGCAGTTCTATAGAAGAAATTTATAAAATAGGAAAGGCATATGGTATGCCTTCTTATCCTGTGGATGGAATGGATCCAGAAAAAATAGCACAAGCGGCTTCTTCTGCCATAGAAAGAGCTAGAAAAGGAGAAGGATCAACTTTTTTAGAGATGAAAACATATAGATATAGAGGACATTCTATGTCTGATTCTGAGTTATATCGTAATAAAGAGGAAGTGAATTTGTATAAAAAAAAAGATCCTATTTTAAAATTAAAAAATACGATCATACAGAATAAATGGGAAACTATAGAAAATTTGAATATAATAGAAAATAAAGTAAAAAAAAAGGTAGAATCCTGTGTTGAATTTGCAGAACAATCCGATTTTCCTTCTTTAGAAGAAATGTATAATGTTGTTTATCATGAAAAAAATTATCCTTTTATAGATAGATAAAATTTAACCTTCATAAAATAAAATAAAATAATGGCAGAAATAATATCCATGCCTCAATTAAGTGATACAATGAAAGAGGGGACTGTAATCAAATGGAATAAAAAAATAGGAGATAAAGTTTCAGAAGGAGATATTTTAGCTGAAATAGAAACCGATAAAGCGACTCAAGATTTTGAAATAGATGTTAGTGGTGTCTTACTTTTTATTGGAGTTCAAGAAGGGGAAACTGCACGTGTCAATGATGTATTAGCTATTATAGGAAAGGAAGGGGAAAATATCAGTCATATTATATCGGAATTACAATCTTCTAAAAAACAAGAACAAAAAAAACAAGAAATATTTATTTCTCCTATAGCGAAAAAAATGGCCAAAAAAATAGGAATTCCTATAGAAAAGATCAAGGGAAGTGGAGATAATGGAAGAATCATTAAAAAAGACATAGAATTTTACGAAAAATCCAATTTAAATCCAATACAGGAAATAAAAAATGAAAAATCCGTTAAAATTGTTCATTCTTCTATAAGAAAAAAAATAGCGGAACATTTAACTTATTCCAAATTTTCTGCTCCACATTATTATTTATTTAGTGAAATTAATGCGGATAATTTAATTAAATTTAGAAAAAATTTAAATAATAAACTTTCTTCAGAAGAAAAAATATCATTTAATGATATTATTATAAAAGCAGTGGCTCAATCTTTGAAAAAACATCCTGATATGAATGTATCATGGAACGATGAAAATATCATAATGCATTCCAAAATTCATATTGGAGTAGCTGTCGCTATTAAAGACGGATTGATAGTTCCTGTTATTAACAATGCAGATCAAAAATCATTATTAGAAATTTCCAAAGAAATAAAAGAGAAAGCTTCACGTTCAAAATCAAAAAAAATACAACCAGAAGAAATAGAAAATAGTACTTTCACAGTTTCAAATTTAGGAATGTATGGAATCGAATCTTTTACTTCTATTATTAACACCCCTAATACATCCATATTATCTATAGGATCTATTATAATACGTCCAATCGTTAAAAATTATAAAATTGAAATAGGAAACATCATGAAAATTACATTATCTTGTGATCATAGAATTATAGACGGAGCTAAAGGAAGTGAATATATTTATTCCCTTAAAAATTTTTTAGAAGATCCTATCACTATTTTATTTTAATTTCTTTATTATTTTTTTTATCCATGATAAAAAAATGGGAAATATAAATATTGAAAAAGTTAATAAAGAAAATATTTTCTCTGAAAAAAAAAATAAAAAAAAATCAGGAACATATTTTTTTGAAAAAAAAATGAGCTTGATTCCGAGAATAATGATTACAAGAAAAGAAGAATGTTTTAATTCTGGAATTTTATCCATTAATTGAACAAAAAATTGTGCAATCAATCTCATGGAAAAAATTCCTATACATACACCTAAAAAAATTAATATCAAGTTTTCTGATAAAGCAACAGAAGCAAAAATATTATCAATGGAAAAAGCTAAATCCATTATTTCTATAATGAAAATAACTTTCCAAAAAGAGTCTTGTTTTTTTTCATTTTTTAAATGAAAAACATTTTTTTTTATAAAAAAATGTTTCAATCCTACAAAAATCAAATATATTCCTCCTAATGGTTTTAACCACCATATTTTTATCAATATGGAAGCAAATAATAGACATAAACCTCTAAAAAAATAAGCACCAATAATTCCATATTTTATAGCTTTTTTTCTATCTTTTTTTTTAAGATTTAGAATTATAGAAGCTAATATAGCTGCATTATCTATAGATAAAATACTTTCTATTAAAAATAAGTTTCCTATAATAGAAAGAGATAAAATAGGATGATGAATGATTTCTTCAATGCTTTTTTCTATATTCATTTTTTTTAAAAAAAGCTTTGTAGAGATATGAACTTACTATAAGTTCCTTTTTTTGAAATTAAAGTATTGTGTTTTCCTTGTTCTATAATTTTTCCTTTTTCTAACACAATAATATGATCTGCATTTTGTATAATGGAAGAAGATAATTTATGTGCTATTACAAGAGATGTTCTATTTTTCATCATTTTATTTAAAGCTTTTTGAACCGAAATTTCTGATTCGGTATCTAAGGAAGAAGTTGCTTCATCCAAAATCATAATTGGAGGATCTTTAAATACAGCTCGAGCTATACTTATTCTTTGTTTTTGCCCTAAAGATAATTTATTTCCGTTATACCCTATAATTGTATCATATCCTTTTGGAAGGTTTTCTATAAAACAATGTGCATTAGCAATTTTAGCCGCTTTTACGACAGAATTCATAGATATTTTTTTTTCTATTCCTAATGTTATATTGTTAAAAACAGAATCATTAAAAAGAACCGGTTCTTGAGTTACAATTCCCAATAGTTTTCTATAATCTTGAATTTTTAAATATTTAATATTAGTTCCATCTACAGTAATTTCTCCAGATGTTACATTATAAAAATTAACCAATAGATTGGCTATAGTAGATTTTCCACTACCAGATCTACCTACTAAAACTACAGTTTTTCCTTTTTTTAAAGAAAAATTTAAATTTTGAATCAATATCAATTTGTTGTAAGTAAATGATACATTCCGAAATAAAATTTCATTTTCAAAATGAAAAATAGATTTATATCTTATTGTTTCATTTAAAAGACATTTTGTATTCAATATTTCTACAATACGTTCTGCAGCTGCTCTCCCTTTTTGAATATTTGAGATAGAATTAACTAAATTTTTCGCTGGATTAATAATTTGAAAAAATAGTCCTATAAAAGAAAAAAGTATTTCTGGTTCCATTCCTTTGTTTTCCAAAAACAGTTTTCCTCCGTACCAAATAATTAAAATCATGGTAATCGAACCGAAAAATTCGCTCATAGGAGAAGCTAATTCTTTCTTTCTATTAACACGAGCAGAAAGGATTTTCTGACATTCAGATACTCGTTCAAAATTGTTTTGCATTTGATTTTCAGCATTGAAAATATTTATAATCTTAGTAGAATTTAAAGTTTCTTCTATAACAGAAAATAATTTTCCTAATTGATTTTGAGCTCCTCTTGCATCTTTTTTTAAACTATTTCCTATAATAGATAAAAAAATGCCCATTAAAGGAAGCAATAGAAAAGCAAGTAAAGTTAATTTATAACTCATTAAAAATAAAGTTAATAAATGAAAAAAAACCATAATGGGAGAACTAATCAAATTAGCCAAAGAACTCACAATAGAGATCTCTATTTCATTTACATCATTAGATAATCTAGACATTAAATCTCCATTCCTTTTATTTGAAAAAAAAATTATAGGTAATGAAAGTATTTTTTTATGAAAATCGTTTCGAATATTTCTAACTATAGAAGTTTTTATTCCTATTAAAAAATATTCTGCTAAATATCGAAAAATGTTTCGAATTAAAAAAATGAAAATAATAAATATGCAAAATATAGCTAAAGTATTGATTTTTCCATATTTATATGATAATATTTTTATATAATCATGGAAGTATTTAAAAATAAAATCAAAAGAGACACTAAAAGAATTAAAAAATGTTGTTTTATTTTTGTTTTGAGAAGATTCAAATAAAATACTTAATACAGGTGAAATAGATATTATGGATATAACTGAAAATAAAGAATATAAAAAATTACATGATATATTAATGATATAATGATATTTATAAGGCTTTGAATAAGCTAAAATTTTTTCAAGTGCATTCATCTAATTTTCTTAATCCCAATCTAATACAATAAAGATAGTTATAAAAATTTTTTAATCTGTTAATAAAAGAATAATTTCACATATAAATTTTTATATTGTTTTATTTTATGAAAATCGATAGAAAAATAAAATGCGTGTAAAAAACTTTTTTACAATTTTTGTAACCATAATACTAACTACAATTTGTTTATATTACATATCATATAATATATTTTCTGAAAATAATAAGAAAAAAACTTTAAATCTAGGATTAGATTTGAAAGGAGGAATTAGTATGATTTTAGATATTTCTGAAAAAGATTTATTAAAAACATTTACTGAAAACTCAAAAAATTTTATTTTTTTAAAAGCATTAGAAAATGCAGATAATAAAAAAAAAAAAGATCCAAATGCAGATTATTTATCCTTTTTTATCCATTCTTTTAATCAAGAAATCCAAAATAAAAAATTAAATATCCGTTTATCTTCTCCAATTTTATTTGGAAACAAATCGAACATTGAAAACATTGATTCTAATAGTTCTGATTTTGAAGTAGAAAGATTTTTAAGAAAAAAAATAGAATCATCTATAATTTCTATTCAAAATATTTTAAGATCCAGAATAGATAAATTTGGAATTATACAACCCAATATTCAAAGAATTAAAAATTCTAATCGAATTTTGATAGAATTATCTGGTATAAAAAATATAGATAGAATCAAAAATATTTTAGAAAAAAAAGCGGAATTACATTTTTTGGAAACTTATAGTTTTCAAGAAATTATTTCATACTTTAATACAATAAATCAGTTTGAAAAAAAACATTTTAAAATAAAAAAATCTTTTATAGATTTGTTGAATATTCCTCTTATTAAATCTTCAAATTCAGTTGGATTAGTTCATATCAAATATAAAAAAATCATTTCCGATTTTTTAAATTCTTCAGAAGCTATAAATTCTTTACCGTATCATTTACACAATGTAAAATTTTTGTGGGGGGCCAAGAATTTAGATAATTTTTTTCAATTATTCGCTATAAAAATAAATGATGAAGAAATATCTTCTTCTTTAAATGGAGATATGATTACCCATGCTTACAAATCTTTTGGTCCTTTAAATGAAATATCTATAAATATAAAAATGAATCGAGAAGGAACTAAAAAATGGAAAATATTTACAGAGAAAAATATGGGAAAAAGTATTGCAATCGTACTTGATAATTTGGTTTATACAGTTCCTGTAGTACAATCAGTCATTCCAAATGGGATATCTCAAATATATGGACATTTTTCAATACAAGAATCTAATGATTTAATCAATGTATTAAATACAGGAAAATTACCTACTTCTGTAAAAATTATTCAAACTAACATAATAGGTCCTTATTTAGGAAAGGAATCTATTCAAAGAGGATTTTTATCTTTTTTTATAGCTTTATTTTTTATATTTATTTGGATGTTTTTTTATTATTCAATTCCAGGATTATATGCTGATATCGTCTTATTTTTTAATATAATATTCATTTTTGGTATTCTTATTTCTATGAATACAGTACTGACTTTTCCTGGTATTGCAGGAATTATACTAACATTAGCAATGTCCATGGATGCTAATATTCTTATTTATGAACAAATTAAAGAAAATATAAAAAATAAAGTTAATAGATTAACAACATCTATTAATAATAGTTATACATTCCAAGGTGCTTTATCTTCTATTATAGATGGACAAATCACGACTTTATTATGTGGAATCATTTTATTTTATTTCGGAATAGGACCAATACGAGGATTTGCTACGACCTTAATTATTGGAATTATGGTATCTATGTTTACCTCTATTTGTTTAGGAAGATTATTTTTGGAATGGCATTTAAAAAAATATAAAAAAATTTCTTTTCGAAAAAAAATATTAATTTTTGTTTTAAATAATATTCAAAATGTAAAATATGATTTCTTATCCAAAAGAAAATGGAGTTATATCATTTCTTGTATTCTTATAATTTCTAGTATACTTTCTTTTTTCTTAAAAGGATTCAATATGGGATTAGACTTTTCTGGAGGTCGTTCTTATGTCATTTTTTTTGATCGTAAAATAATTCCTGAAAAAATTTCTGAAATTTTATCAAAAACATTTATAGAAAATGGAAAACCTTCCTTTCCTAGAGTACAAACATACGGAGATGAAAAACAACTCAAAATCGTCACAAAATATAAAATATGGGAAGAAAATAACCAAATAGACGAAATAATTTTGAAAAAAATGTTTTTTGCTTTAAAAACTTATTTTCCTATAAATTTCGATAATTTTAAAAAAATCAAAAAAAATAAATCATTAGGTGTTTTGTCTATTGAAAAAGTAGGACCTGTAGTAGCTACAGATATGACTCATAAAGCTTTTATTTCTATTATCGTTTCTTTAATAGGTATTTTTACCTACATCTTTATAAGATTCAAAAAATGGCAATTTGGATTAGGTGCAATAATCTCTTTAATTCATGACTCAATTATCGTACTTGGAATATTTTCTTTTTTTCACGGAAAATTTCCTGTTTTAGAAATAGATCAAACTTTTATAGCTGCTTTATTAACAATTATAGGCTATTCTATAAATGATACCGTAATAGTTTATGATAAAATTCGAAATATTTCAAAAAAAACATCGTCTTTAATGAAAGAAACTATTAATCAAGGAATTTGTGATTCTCTTACTAGAACTATAAATACTTCTTTGATCACTTTATTAGTAATTTCTATTATTTTTTTATTTGGAGGAAAAATTCTTCATAGTTTCATGATAGCTTTATTCATTGGAATCAGTGTTGGAACTTATTCCTCTATATTTATAGCCCCATCCATAATATATGATTGTTTAAAAAAAAATATAAAAAAATGAAAAATTTTTTATTTATTAGTATAGAAGAAAGTTTTTTTATCATTTTGATAGCTATATTAGTTTTTGGTCCTAAAAAAATACCAGAAATAGCTCGTGGATTAGGAGAAGGGATCCGATACTTAAAAAATGCAAAAACAAAAATTAAAAATGAAATTATTCAACACAATATTGATCAATCTATAAAAAAAAATAAATTTTTGATCATGAAAAAAAAAGGAAAAAAAAACATCATTCCTTATTCTATCAAACGAAATAATTAATTTTTTCTATAATCTTTAATATTCGATTTTTCAATTAAGACATCTCCTATTTTTTCTAAAATATTTTTTCTTAAGTTAACATTTAAAGATTCTATTTCGGAAGAAAAATAAGAAAGCTTTTGATATGTATTAAAACGTTTTAATGGTCTTATAAAAAAAATACCCCTTTCTCCTAATATTGGTTTAGAAGTTTCATATAATTTTGAGGAGAAAGCATATCCCACTACTTTAGGTTCTTTGTAATTTTCTATCATAGACTGATAAAAATTGATTCTATAAGACTTATTTATTTTTTTAGAAAAAAAATCCGCTATTTTTTCTAAATTCATGTGTTTACTTTTTATTATATTCGATAAATAACGATTTATTTTTTTATTAATGAGGAAAGGAATAATATGATTTTTTATTTCTTCAATGGGATATCCTTCTTTTTGAATTTTAGATAAAAAAACCATGATATAATCTTTATTGAAAGTTTGAAAAATTTTTATATCTCCCTCTTTTCTATTTTTTTCATAAGACCAATTTATGATTTCTTTATCCAATTCGGTATTCAAATCGTGAATATTCCATTTATGATTTTTTATTTCTCTCAAAAAAAGAGTTTCATATCTTTTTTTTCTTGCATTATTAATAAATGTATTCAGACTTGAATTTTTATTTTCTTTCATAAATTGAACAATTTTTTGATAAAATAGATCTTCCGTTTTTTTTGATGGAATCAGGGTTTTAATTATTATAGAAAACTGATAAGCAGGTTTAATATCTTTTATTTCGTCAATTTTAATAATATGGTATCCAAATTTAGTTTCAGTTAAACCTATTGTTCCTTTTTTATTTTTTAAAGAAAAAAAATCAAATGATCTTTTTTCCTTAAAGATTTCACTTTGTTCTTCATATTGAATCCATCCTAAATTTCCTTTATTTTTTTTTGCGTTGATGATATCATCAGATTTTTTCATTACTAAAGAATTAAACTGTTTAGGATTCTTCACAAGAAGATCATATATCATTTTTGCTATTTTTTCCGCTTTTTTTTTAGTTCTCTTATTGAAGAAACGGATAGCCTCTTTATGAGAAATCAATATATGACTACATAAAACGGAATTATATACCATTTTTTTTCCACTCAGTTTAGCCATAATGTATGTATTGTTATCTTTAACAGGACCCAACATACTCCCAACTTGATTGTTGTTTTCTACAAAATGTTGCAAAACAATAGGAAGATTTTTTTTCAAATAAAAATTTGAATCAAAAGGTTTTTCAGATTGATTAGAAACGATTATAGAATTATGATTGGAAAATTTAAACTTATTAAATAATTTTTTTATTTTTAAATTCATATTTTTCTCATCATCCAATGATGGATGAGAACGAAAAAATACAAAACTAAGATTTCTTAAATTTTCTTTTTTGTAAAGAAATTTATTTTTTTTAATAAAATCATAAATCTCATGACTTTTTATAATATTATATTCTTTTTTTATTTCTGAATAAGGAAGAAATATATAATCAATTATAGAAAATGAATTTTTATCTCTATAATTTAATAAAGCTTCTATAAAAGAAGTATTTAACCCATACATCAACATTTCTACATATTTCTTTGAAAGAATTTTTTTTGGAATGCTATTTTTTTCATAATCCCAAATATTTTTTTCTGCTTCTATTTGAGGAGTTAAATTGGAAGGAATTTTTTCCAAATTTTTTAAATATAATCTAAATTTATCCAGATTCATTTTTCCTTTTTCATTTTGAAAATCAATTATTTTACTATATATTGATTGTTTTTCTATTGCTTTCCAAAAATCTTCTTTTGTACTTTGTATTCCTAATTTTCTAGCTTGTTGATTCAACACTTTTTCATGAATTAATAATTTCCAAGCATCATTTTTCAAATAATGATCGGGATCGTCTTCACGGAATCGTTTCAAAAATTGAAAACAATCAAAATATTCTTTCAAAAAAATGTTCTCTCCATTTACTTTTCCAATAATAGTGGAATTTTCAGTAAAAAATTTCATCAAAATATTAGGATCTAATACAAAAAAAAACAAAGATATACTTATAAAAAATAAAACTAACCATGTATTTTTTCTGATTTTTTCTAAAAAACTCATTATTAAAAAATTTTTTTAAGAAAAATTTCTTCTATTTTATTTTTGGATACTTTTTTAATCTCAATATAAAAATTTTTATTGATGACAATTTTATCTCCATTTTTTGGAATATCTCCTGTATAAGTTACAATCAAACCGCCTAAAGTTTCATATTTATCAGATTTAGGAATATCTAAGTTATATTTAGCATTAATAAAATCAATTTCTAAACGTGCAGAAAATAAAAATTCATGATCATTTAATTTATTATCCAGTAATAAATTTTCATCATGTTCATCCTTTATATCTCCAATAAATTCTTCTAAAATATCTTCTATAGTTATCATTCCTGCAGTTCCTCCATACTCATCTAAAACAATAGCAATACTTCTTTTTTTTTTAATTAAAAGATCCATAATTTCTTTAACGGGAGTTGTAACATAAACCAATTCTACTGATCTAATTAGAGATTCAATATTTTTTGGTTTTTTCAATAATTCTAAATAATGAATATAACCTATAATGTTATCTATATTACTTTTATAAATTACTATTTTAGATAAACCACTTTCAGTAAAAAGATTTCGAATACTATCTATAGAAGAAAATACTAGGTTATAAGATACTATTTCTTTTCTAGGAACCATGCATTCTCGTGCTTTTTTTTCATAAAAATCCAGAGCTTTATGAAAAATTTCTATTTCAGATTCTATAATCTTTTTTCCTTTTACATTTTTTTCTATATTTTCTGACAAAAAACAAATCAAATCTTCTTTATCAAAAAATTTTTTTTTATCATTTTCTTCTTCTCCTAAAATTTTTAAAAAAACATTAGAAATACAAATAATAGAGTTTGTAATAGGAGAAAATATTTTATATATTACATATGCAGGGACAATAAATAAACTCAACAATTCATTTGAATACATGCTAAATATTATTTTTGGAATAAATTCTCCAATAATCAAAATAATAATAGCAGAAAAAACTGTTTCTAAAAAAATCATCCATAAAGAATTGTCCAAAAATTCTATTGGAAAAAGATACAAAAATAATTTTCCCATATAAATACCATATATAACTAAAGATATGGTATTGCCAATTAGCATGGTAGTGATGAATTTTTTAGAATTATTAATACTTTTCGCAAGGAGTTTTGAATGAAAAGATCCTTTTTTATTTTCTTTTTCTAATTCTATTTGAAATAGACTCGAAGAAATCAGAGCCATTTCCATTCCAGAAAAAAAAGCAGAAAAAAGGATAGTGATAAAAACTATACTAATATGAAAAATTATATTATTTAATAGGAAAAGTCCCACTAATGTTTTTTAATCTAATTTTTTTTAAATCTTCAGAAGCTTCTATTCCATTCGTTGCATGCAATATCATTCCCTTTGAATGAGATATAATTGTTGTATATTTTTTATTAAAAAATTTTTTTTTTCTTCTATCCCAAAATATTTCCTCAGTTTTTAAAATATCTCCTTTATAACTCATAATTTTTATATTTCCTTTTATATGGTAAAATATTTTATAGATTGATTTTACCCAATTTGCACTAATATAAGTATATTGGTTCGTATTTTTATCATAAATAAATAAATTCAAACCATTCGGAAATAAAGTATAAAAAGCATATTCTTTAATAACGGGAGAATAAATGAAAAATTTTAACAAACCTTTTTCTTTATAGAAAAGATTTGTTTTAACAAATATATTTTTAGGCAATTCTTTTCCATTTTTTTTTATTATATGTTTTCTATTCAACACACAAGAAAATAGAACAAAACATAATAAAAAAATATAATAATGAAATTTATTACTGATTATTTTATTGTACTTTTGTTTTTAGATTTTGGTATCTTAGCTCAGTAGGTAGAGCAAAGGACTGAAAATCCTTGTGTCCCCGGTTCGATTCCGGGAGATACCACTCTCTACTTACTTACTACTTAGTTAAAATCCTAATTCTCTTTTCACGGCTTCAGTAATATCCTCTCCTTTATTTACTAGAACTCCTTTTCCAGGACTACAATCATCAACTCTCATAATATTTTTATCTTTATCTATGACTTTATGAATCGCTTTCTCTATTTTTTTGTATATAGGATTTAATAGTTTGTTTTGCATTTTTGTTAAATCATCTGCCGCTGTTTTTTGATAGGCATGAGCTTTTGCCTGTAAAATTACTAGTTCTTTTTTAAGAACTGGATTTCTATTTTTTTGAAATTTTTCTACTTTTAGATGAAATTCTTTTGCTAATTTATCTAAAATATTTTCGTGAATTTTACTAATTCTATTCAATTCTTTTTGAGCCGTAGAAAATTCTGGCATTTTTTCTATCAAATCCATACTATTAAGACAAACTATTTTATTATGACATTCCTTAGAATATAAAAAATGATATCCAAATAAGAATAGAAATAATAAAAAATAAAAAATTGGATTTTTTTTCATATGTATTTTATGTTTTTATTCGTATTAAATTACAAATCTTTTCCTATTATAAAATGTGTTTTCCATTTTGATATCCTAAACCCACGAACAAGATCCTGATCTATAGGATATCCAACATCTATTCCTAAAAAACCGATTGGAGGAAAAAACAAACGGAATCCAAATCCAAAAGATTTTTTTAGAATAAATGGATTAAGTTTTTGATAAGAATCACCAACATTTCCTCCTTCCATAAAACAAGTTGTCCAAATTTTTAAATTTGATAAATTCTTAATCAAATAACGAATCTCTAAAATAAGTTTATTATAAACTGTACCTCCATTGTTTAAAATGGAATCTTTTGAAGAGTATCCTCTTAATGGAATATGATCAAGATCATAGAATTTTGATTCTAATCCATTACGATGGACTCCACCCATATAAAATTTTTGAAACGAAAATAATTCTTTTGAATCATTATATTTTCCTAAATAACCTAATTCTCCTCCTGTTTTCAATATCATATTATTCATAATTTTCCGATACCAAAAGAAAATAATTTTTAATTTAAAATATTCTATCCATTCCTTATGATTTTTAATCATTACGGAATATGGAAGAGTAAATACACTATTCAACTGTATGTTTGATCCTTGAAATGGAAAAATCATGTCCGGTTCTGTTGAAAGTCTTTGTAATGAAATTAAATAACTTAGATTATTGATTTTCTGTTTGTTCTCTTTTTCAGAAGAGTTTTCCTTTTTATAAACAAATTTTTCATAATCTATGGATGTTAAAATTTTCGAAAAAGGATCTAAAAAAGATAAAGATTTATTCAAATAAACAGAAACACCTATTTTTTTTAAAAATTGCTTTTCTTCATGTGATATTTTAGTATTTTTATCTACTTGATATAACAAATCTAAATCCTCTTTATTTTTTATTTTTTTTATGGAATATTTGCTTTTCAAAGTAAAAGAAGTAGGATTGTTTTTTTCTATCCAAGGTTCTGTAAAAGAAAAACCATAAGATATAAAATCTTTTCCTAATTGACTATGAATAATTAGTTTTTGTCCATCTCCTTGAGGAATAGGATTCCATAATTTCCACTTCAAAATATTTTGAATAGAAAAATTTCCAAAATTTAACTTAAAAATTCCAATAATTTTTCTAAAATCTTTTCCTCCAAATCCTCCATGACATTGAAATTCATTAGTATTTTTTTCTACAACATGCCATTCTATGTCTGTTAATCCATTTTTTTTGTTTGGTTTAATTTCATGATATACTTTTTCAAAAAGATTTAAATTCTCTAAATGTGATAAACTATATTTGATTTTATCAATAGAAAAAAGATCTCCCGGATAAGTTTTTAATTCTCTTCTAATAACATGATCTTTAGTTATAGAATTTCCTAATATAATCACTGTATTTATGTATACAGGTTGATTTTCTTTTATTTGAATTTCCAAATCTATTTTATTATCAATAATTCTTTTTTCTATAAAAGTAATATTAACAAATAAATATCCTAAATTTAAATAAGAATATAGAATACTATCAGGAAAAAAAGGATTTAAAATATTTTTTTTAATCCCAATTTGATTATATACATCCCCCTTTTTATAAAAAAAAATTTGATTTAATAGATCTGTTTTCAACTTTTTATTTCCTAATATATGAACGTTTCCTAAAAAATACTTTTTTCCTTCTATGATTTTTATTTTTATTCCATAATTTCCGGATTTTTTTTTCCATACAGAATTCAAATAGACTTGAACATCAATAAAACCCATGGATTTATATTGATTCATAATATTTTTTAAATCTTTTCTTATATTTTCTTGAACAAAAAGAGGCTTTTTGATTATAGACATCAATTGTTTTTTAGTTTTACTACTCATTAGTTTAAGTAATTCTTGATCTTGAATAGTTTGATTTCCATCAAATAATATTTCTTCTATTTCAATTTGTTTTCCTTTATCTATATCTAAACATAGTACGTTTTTGTTATGATGATCCTTATTGATTTCACTTTTTATATCAATTTCATGATATCCTTTTTTTATATAATGTTCTTGTATCTCATTCTTGATAGTTTGAATCAAATCACCAGAAATTCTATCTCCAATTTTGATTTGTTTTATAGTAGGAAACTGATTTTTTTGAATTCCTTTTACTTTTATTTCATGAATTTCTTCTAAATCTTCCAATTCAAAAAATAAATCAATTTCATTTTTATACACATTTTTTTTATAAATGGATATATTTCTAAAAAGATTACTTTTCCACAATTTTCTTATAGCATGATCCGTTTTGATTCCATAATCATCTACTGATTCTCCAGGAGAAATACCTGATAATTCAGAAATAAAACGACTATCATATTTTGTTTTTCCTAAAACATGTATTTTTCTTACAATAAAAAAAGTATTTTTATTCTTTGTAAGAGAAGAAATTTCATTGTTAACAGAAAATGGATACACTTTTTGTAGTGGTATTATTATTAATAAATAAAGAATGCTGCTTATAAAGATGTTTTTTTTCATAAATGCAAAAAATTATTCTACGTTTCCAAAACGACGTTTTCTTTTTTGATAATTTATTATAGCTTCGAAAAAATCTGATTTTCTAAAATCAGGCCATAAAATATTTGTAAAATACAACTCTGCATAAGCAGATTGCCAAAGTAAAAAATTACTAATACGTTGTTCCCCACTTGTTCGAATAATTAAATCTACATCTGGAAAATCTTTAGTATACAAATGATTTTGAAAAAAAGAACAATCTATATCTTGTAATGAAAACAAACCATGGCATACCTTTTCAGCAATATTTTTTGTTGCTCTTAAAATCTCTTCTCTTGCACTATAACTTAACGCTAAAATTAGCGTAACAGATGTATTATGTTTTGTTTTTTTCATGAAAAAAAGTAATTCTTTTTGAATTTTTTCAGAAAATTTTTCAATTTTTCCTATCGTCATAATTTTCACATTTTTTTCATGAATTTCTTCTAAATAAATTTTCAAATTAGTATGAAACAAACGCATTAAATTATCTATTTCCTGTTTAGGTCTATTCCAATTTTCTAAAGAAAACACATATAAAGTTATATAAGGGATTCCTAATTCCTTACATCCATTTATTACATCTCTGACAGATTGTATGGCTCTTTCATGACCAAATGTTCTTAATTTTCCTCTTTTTTCAGCCCAACGACCATTTCCATCCATAATAATAGCTACATGATTAGGAATATTATTATAATCTATTTTATCTAATAATTTTTTCATAAAAAATAAGGAACACATCTTTGTACAAAGATAAAATAGATTTTTTACATTCAATTTCGTTGGTCTATTCCCCATAAAAGTTTTTCTCTCAATGTTTTATAATATGTATTTTTTCCTTCTTGAAGAAGATATATATAAAAAGGAGCTTTTTGAATGTATAATTCATTTTCTTGATTCAAAGAAGTTAGTCTTGTATCCATAGATAAAGAATAAGATTTTACACGACTATGTATTTTTAAATACACTTTTTGATGATCCGATATGATTAATGGACGTGAAAACAAATTATGTGGAGATATAGGTGTCAAAACAAAATTTTGATTTTCAGGACTAATAATAGGACCTCCACAACTTAAAGAATATCCAGTAGACCCAGTTGGAGTAGAAACAATCAAACCATCTGCCCAATAAGAAGTTAAAAATTCATTATCTATATAAGCATCTATAGTGATCATAGATACCATTTCTTTTCTAAGAATAACAATTTCGTTTAATGCAAAATTAAAAAATTTATGATGATCCGTTATAGAAGTTTTTAACGATAATAAACTTCTGGGCATTATATGAAGTTTTCTATTAAAAATTTGATCTATTTTTTTGACAAAAACGTCTTTATTAAAAGTCGCTAAAAAACCTAAATTACCCGTATTAACTCCAACTATAGGAATACCAGAATCCCTAATTAATGTAATAGCGGATAAAATGGTTCCATCTCCTCCAAAAGTAAACATTAAACTAAAATCTTGAGTTATTAATTCTTTATAATGAGAAAAAACAGGATAATCTAAATTTTTGAATTCTTCAAAAGAAGACAAAACATGAAAAAATGATTTTTCAATATGGATTTCTATGGAATGACTAGATGCATAGCCCATGAACTGATTCAAATATGGTATATTTTTTTTGCAAAGTTTTTGTCCATATACGGCTATTTTCATTTGTAATATTTTCTTAACAAAAAATTGAAAGGTAACGAAATTAGTTGTTTTATTATATTTAATCGAGTAATTTACAAGTAAAAAAAATAGTTTTTATTACTAAATTTGTATTTAGTAAAATATTAAAAAATAAAGCATAAAATGAAAGAATCTTTGTTTCCCGCAAAAGTATTGTTATTTGGAGAATATGGAATTTTGAAAAATTCAAGTGGACTTTCTATTCCTCATGATAGATATAAAGGTACTTTAAAAATTCATTCTAAATTCAATAAAAATATTTTATGTTCCAATTATGAAATTGGAAATTTTTATAATTTTTTATCTTTTTTGGAAAAAAAAAACAAATTTCAACAAAACTAAATTTAAATAAATTATATCAAGATATTCAAAAGGGGATATTTTTTCATTCCAACATTCCTCAAGGATATGGAATAGGAAGCTCTGGAGCATTAGTAGCTGCTATTTATGATAAATACACAAAAAATAAATTAAAAGGATATTTGAAAAAAAATCTTATAATATTAAAAAAAATATTCAGCCAAATGGAATCTTTTTTTCATGGTAAAAGTTCTGGAATAGATCCTTTAATTTGTTATTTAAACCGACCTTTACTCATTCGATCCAAAACTTATATTTCTATAATCGGTATACCAAAAAAACATCAAGGAAAAGGAGCTGTTTTTTTATTAAATTCTGGAATTCCTAGTAAAACTGATTCTATGATTCAATTTTTTTTTAGAAAATTGAAACAGGATAATTTCAAAAAAACTTTCTTTTTAGAATTTATAAAATATAATGAAAAATGTATTAAATCTTTTTTAAAAGAAGATTTTAAAATTTTGTTAAAAAATGTTAGACTTTTGTCTACTTGGGTTTTGAATCATTTCCGTCCCATGATTTCTAAAAATTTTTTGAAAATATGGGAGAATGGAATATTTAATAATATTTATTATTTAAAATTATGTGGCTCTGGAGGAGGAGGTTTTTTTTTAGGTTTTACAGCGAATTATGACTTATCCAGAAAAAAATTGAAAGAATACACTATGGAAGTTCTTTTTCGTTTTTAATTCATTTTTTTTATGCATCATAAAATTAGATTAAATCATTACTTGTCCAATGCCGGAATTTCTTCTAGGAGAAAAGCGGATAAACTTATTCAATCTGGAGCAATCGAAGTTAATGGAAAACCGGTTTTTAAATTAGGAACTGTAATTCATACAGATGATATTGTTAAATTTCATGGATCAAAAATTAAATCTCAAAATAAAATTTTTATACTACTCAATAAACCTAAAGGGTTTATTACTACTACAAAAGATCAATTTAACAGAAAAACAGTCATGAATTTAATACCCTCTCTATATAAATATAGAATTTTTCCTGTAGGAAGATTAGATTCTTCTACTACAGGAGTTTTACTTCTAACAAATGACGGGTATATAGCTGAAAAACTGACTCATCCTAAATATCATATAAAGAAAATATATCATGTATCATTAAATAAAAAAATTAAAAATGAAGATTTAGATCAAATAAGAAAAGAAAAAATTTATCTAAAAGAAGGAAAAGTAAAAGTTTGTTTTGTAAAAAACAAAAAAAACGCTAAAAATCAAATAGAAATCGGATTATATATAGGATGGAATCGAGTTATTAAACGAATTTTTAAAAAACTAACTTATAAAGTTATTCGATTAGATCGAATTAATTTTGGTGGACTTTCCAAAAAAAATCTTAAAATAGGAAACTGGTGTTTTTTAAATAAAGAAGAAATAGAAAATATTATTACTAAATCATAATTTTTTTTATGAAAAAAATAACCATTATTAATGGTCCTAATTTAAATCTTTTAGGAACCAGGGAGCCTGAATTATACGGAAATGAAAATTTTTTAGATTATCTTAAAAAATTAAGAAAAAAACTATCTTCTAATATAGAAATAATTTATTATCAAAGTAATAGTGAAGGAAAAATTATAGATATCCTACATTCTGTAGGATTCAAATCGGATGGAATTGTTCTAAACGCAGGAGCTTATACTCACACTTCTATAGGAATTGCTGATGCCATCAAATCTATTTATTCTCCTGTTATAGAAGTTCATATATCTAACATTTATTCCAGAGAATCTTTTAGAAAAAAATCGTTTCTTTCTCCTGTTTGTAACGGAACAATTTTTGGTTTTGGATTAAAATCTTATGAATTAGGAATAATGAGTTTTTTTTTATAAAATTTATAAAAATCATTAGAATTATTTATATGTTATAAAAACTATATTTTCCAATATTTATAATGTACATACTATCAACACAAAATAAGCATATTCAGGAACATAATGAATGAAAAAAACTGGTTTATAAACTACTTTTAAATCTTACATAAAAAATTTTCATGATTAAAATCAAATTTAGAAAGCCACTTTCCTAATATTTCTATAAATATTTTTGGATGTTCCATCATAGGAACATGTCCACATTTATCTATCCAATGTAATTCTGAATGAGGTAATAATCTATGAAATTCTTTTGCTACTTCTGGGGGGGTAACATGATCTTGTTTTCCCCAAATTAAACAAATAGGTTGATGAATCAAAGATAAATCTTTGGACATATTATATTTCATCGCACTTTTTGCAATATATAAAGTTTTAATTCCTTTTTTTTTATCATTTACAATATGGAAAACTTCATCTACTAATTCTTTGGTCGCTATATTAGGATTATAAAATACTTCTTGTGATTTTTTTCTGATATATTCATAATTTTCTCTTTTAGGAAAAGCATCTCCAAAAGCTTTTTCGAATAAACCAGAACTTCCTGTTAAAACCAAAGAATGAACTAAATCTATTTTTTTTTTTGCTATGATTAAAGCAATATGTCCTCCAATAGAATTTCCTATTAAAGTAGCTTTTTTAACCCCTATTTCTATTAAAAATTGGATTACATGCTGAGAAATGTGAAAAATATTAGTAAAAAATAATGGCATATTATAAAAAGGTAATGAAGGAATGATAACTTGATAACCTTTTTTTGGAAAAAAATCCAAAATAGCTTTGAAATTACTTAATCCTCCCATTAATCCATGAAGCAAAATCAAAGGATGACCTTTTCCTTTTTTTATATGAGGAAATTTGTTTTTTTTACTATCAATAATATGAAACATAATATCATAACGATTTTCTTTTTTATTTTTTTTATCTGTTTTAAAGTATTTTTTTACATTGTTTTTGAACAATAAAATAAGCTTCTTTAGCTGCCATTTCTTCTGATTTTTTTTTAGAAGAACCTATTCCTTTAGTTTGAATTCCACATCCTGATATTGTAAATTCAGATAAATAAATAATTTTATTTTGATTTTGATCTTCTCTAAAAGTTTTAAAATTTATAAAAAATTTATTTTTTTGAGACCATTCTAGAATCCATACTTTATAACTGAAAATTTCATTTTGCAACTTTTCAATATTCACATGAGGATGTAATATTTTTTTATGTACAAAATTTTCACATTTTTGATATCCTACCTCCAAATAAATAAAACCTATTAAAGCTTCAAGTGTATTTCCAAATATATTTTCAGATATCACAGATTTATCGAAAAAAATATCTGAAATCGTTAATTTTTTAGAAATTTCATTTAAATTTCTTCTACATACGATTTTGGATCGTATTTGAGTTAACTCTCCTTCTTTTTTTTCAGGAAATTGTTCACACAAAAAATGTGATATTATAGAATTTAATACAGCATCTCCTAAAAATTCTAATCTTTGAAAATTAAGAGAACAATTGTGATTGAAATTCTTTTTTTTCGTATAAAAACTATATATAAATACTTCTTTTAAGAATTTTGTATTTTTTGGACAAAATCCTAATATTTTTATTAAAATACCAACTAAGATGGAAAAGTCATTTTTTTCAAAAAAAGTTCTATTTTCAGATAACATTTATTTTTTAAATAAAATACAAACATTATGTCCTCCAAAGCCAAAAGTATTGCATATACTAATTTTTACCTCTTTTTTGATTGCTTGATTTGGAGTTAAATTAATTTTTGGATCTATATTTTTATCTATATGGAACAAATTGATAGTTGGAGGAATGATTCCTTTTGTTAAAGGAAGAATAGAAGCTATTGCTTCGATTGCTCCAGCAGCACCTAATAAATGTCCTGTCATAGATTTTGTAGAATTAATATTGATATTATGTATATTTTCATGAAATACTTCTTGTATTGCTTTTATTTCTGCAATATCTCCTAATATAGTAGATGTTCCATGAGAATTAATATGATCAACTTCTTCACATTGAATACCTGCATCTTGAATAGCTGATTTCATTGCAAAAATAATTCCTATTCCTTCTGGATGAGGAGCTGTCATGTGATAAGCATCTCCAGACAGACCTACTCCTCCTATTTCTGCGTATATATTGGCCCCTCTTTCTTGAGCGTGTTTATATTCTTCCAGAACAAGACATCCTGCTCCTTCTCCTAATACAAAACCATCTCTATTTTCATCAAAAGGACGTGATGCTGTTTGATAATCTTCATTTCTGGTAGATAATGCATGTAATGCATTAAAACCTCCTATTCCACTTTGTGTAATTGCAGCCTCAGATCCTCCAGTAACGATGATATCTGCTTTTCCTAAACAGATGAGATGATAAGCATCTACAATCGCATTAGAAGATGAAGCACAAGAAGATACCGTTGCATAATTGGGGCCATGAATACCATGATTCATAGAAATTAAACCAGCAGTAATATCTATAAGCATTTTCGGTATGAAAAATGGACTAAATTTAGGATATTTTCCTCCATATACATAATCAGAAATAGATTCTTCTAAATTTAAAAGACCTCCAATTCCAGATCCCCAAATCACTCCTATTCTTTCTCTTTTTTCTTTTGAAAAATTGATTCCACTATTTTTGATCGCTTCTTCAGAAGCAACTATCCCATATTGTGCACAAGGATCTAATTTCCGTATTTCTTTTTTATTAAAAAAAACACTTGCATCATAATTTTTTAATTCACAAGCAAATTTAGTTTTATATTTTTTAGTATCGAAATAAGTAATGGGAGCACACCCATTTTTCCCGATAACAAGAGAATTCCAATATTCATCCACAGTATTTCCTATAGGAGTAACCGTACCAATGCCAGTTACCACTACTTTTTTTTTAATTAATTCCTCCATATCCTATTATCCACTACTCATACATAAAATATATGTATAATCAGTTTTTTTTTTTCTGCATTTTTTTTTCTCTCAAAAGATTTTCTATAGCCTGTACGGCTTCCCCTACTGTTGTAATTTTTTCAGCTTTTTCATCTGAAATACTAATATTAAACTCTTTTTCAAACTCCATAATGAGTTCTACTATATCTAAGGAATCTGCTCCTAAATCATTGGTAAAACTTGCAATAGGAGTTATTTCACTTTCTTCTACGTTTAATTTTTCTACAATAAGAGCATTTACTTTAGATGCGATATCAGACATAAATTCATAATTTTTTTATGATACAAAATTAGTAAACTTTTGTAAATCATGCATAAATTTGCTTTATGCATAAATAGTACATGACATATGATCTCTTTTTATCTAGAAAATTATGGAATTTTGAATTCCTCATATAATTGGCAATTGACGCCTGATGAATTACAAAAAATCATTATTCGAAAAAAAATGGGAGTTGAAACAGAATCAGGAGTTTTAGCTATAAATACAGGTTCTTTCACTGGAAGATCTCCCGAAGATAGATTTATTGTAAAAGATAAAATAACAGAACAAAAAGTTTGGTGGGATGAAAAATTTAATCAATCTTTTGATTCAGAAAAATTTAATTATTTATATAAAAAAATTACCCGATACTTATCGGGAAAAACTTTATATATCCGAGATGGATATCTTTGTTCCGATAAACGTTATCAATTAAATGTTCGCTCTATTAGTGAATATCCATGGTCTGATTTATTTATTTATAATTTATTTTTAAGATTTCAAAAATTGAAAAAAATTTTACCAGATTGGTTATTATTCTGTGCTCCAGGATTTCAGGCTAACCCCATAAAAGATGGAACACGAAACAAAAATTTTTCTATTTTAAATTTTTCTAAAAAAATAATTTTGATTGGAGGATCCGGATATACAGGAGAAATTAAAAAATCTATATTTTCTGTTCTAAATTTTATACTTCCTATGTATAAAAATGTTTTTCCTATGCATTGTGCCGCAAATGTAGGAAAACAAAAAAAAGATACAGCTCTTTTTTTTGGATTATCCGGAACAGGAAAAACTACTATTTCTAATGATATCAATAGAAATTTAGTTGGAGATGATGAACATGGATGGACTTATGATAACATTATATTCAATTTTGAAGGAGGATGTTATGCTAAAATTTTGGGGATTTCTATAAAAAATGAACCAATGATTTATCATGCTATAAAAAAAGGAGCCATGTTGGAAAATGTTTTTTTCAAAACCAAAACTAGAAAAGTAGATTTTTTAAATGATACCATTACTCAAAATATAAGAATAAGCTATCCCATTTATTTTATAAACAATATTGAAAAAAAACTATTATCTTCTAATATAAAAAATATTTTTTTTCTAACATATGATGCTTTTGGAGTATTTCCACCTATATCTAAACTGAATAGAGCTCAATCTTCTTATTATTTTTTATTAGGGTATACATCTAAAGTAGCTGGTACTGAATTAAATATTCAAAAACCAAAATCCACTTTTTCTTTTTGTTTTGGAGCACCATTTATGCCTTTACATCCCGTTCAGTATACAAAAATGTTTATGAAAAAATTAGAGAATACTAAAATAAATGTTTGGATGGTCAACACCGGATTGATATCGGAAGGAAAGTCATATTCATCTAGAATTAAATTAAATGATACACGTAAAATCGTAGAAAATGTTTTAAATGGTTTTTTATCAGAAGTTCCTTACGAAAAATATCCTATTTTTAATTTTCAAATTCCAAAATATTGTCCAGGAGTATCTTCTAGTATTTTGAACCCCAAAAATTCATGGAAAAATGAAAAAATATATCAAAATCAAGTCAGGACACTTGCCCAAAAATTTATTCAACATTTTGATAAATACAGACAATATATAGACAAAAATATTTCATATGGGGGACCTATTTTAGAATAAAAAAGTCTATTTATTTAGAATGTATTTCTATTATTTTTCCAATATCGTTGAATAGATTGTTGAATATATTTTCCTATAATATCAAATTCTACATTTACAATATCACCAATTTTCATCATATGAAAATTGGTGGTATGATAAGTGTAAGGAATAATAGATACATTAAAAATATATTGATTGCATGTTATGATAGTAAGACTTACTCCATTAATAGCAATAGAACCTTTTTTTACAATTCTATGATTCAATTTTGTTTTAGATTTAAAAAAAAATAGCCAGCTTCCATTTCTATTTTCTATTTTAATAATCATAGCAATTGTATCTACATGTCCTTGAACTATATGTCCATTTACCCTTTTATGCAACATCATCCCTCTTTCTAAATTGACTTCATCTTGAATTTTTAAAAAATTTAAATTAGTACATAATAAAGTTTCTTCAGAAGCTATGACTGAATAAGTTTTTTTATTAATATTTATAATACTTAAACATATTCCATTATGACAAATACTTTGATTGATTTGAATTTTGTTATTTAAAAATGGATTATTGAAAGTTATACGAAGATTGTTTTTTTCACGATTTAATTGATGTACTTTTGCAGTACATTCTACGATTCCAGTAAACATAATGATTTATAATAATTTTTATCAAATTAATTAAATATTATATTTTATGAATTATAGAAAAAAAAAAATTAAAGTGGGATTTACCACGGGCGATATTAATGGAATAGGAATCGAGATTTTTTTGAAAGTATGTTGCAAAAAAAAAATTTTAGATTTTTTCACTCCAATATTATTTGGATCACCAAAATTATGTTTTTATTATAAAAAAATTTTAAACATAGAAATCAATAACATACGAGAAATTAAAAATTTTAAAGAGGTTATGGATTATAAAATCAATGTATTCAACATATGGAAAGAAGACATTAAATTCGAATCTATAAAAATCAATCATCCTGAATCTGGAAAATATCCCATTTCATCTTTAAAAAAAGCTGTAAAATCTTTAAAAGAAGGAAAAATAGATGTACTTGTAACAGCTCCAGTTAATAAAAAATCTATGAATTTCAAAAATTTTTCATTTTTCGGTCATACTGAATATCTACAAAATGTTCTAGAAGGAGAATCCTTAATGTTTATGATTCACGACATTTTAAAAATAGCCTTAGTAACCAATCATTTGCCTTTAAAAAAGGTAAGTTCAGAATTGAATATAAAAAAAATAATAAAATCACTTAAAATTTTACATCAATCTCTTATCATTGATTTTTCTATAGAAAGACCCAAAATTGCGGTTTTGGGATGTAATCCTCATTCAAGTGATCATGGATTAATAGGGAATGAAGATAATACAAAAATTCAACCAGCTATTGATCGCTTATTTCAAAAACAAGGATGGTTAATTTTTGGACCTTATCCTTCAGATAGTTTTTTTGGAAATCAAAACTATAGAAATTTTGATGCGGTTTTGGCTATGTATCACGATCAAGGATTAATTCCTTTTAAAACCCTAACTTTTAATCAAGGAGTCAATTTTACAGCTGGACTTTCTCATATACGAACATCTCCTGATCATGGAGTCGCCTATGATATAGCTAAAAAAGGAATTGCCAATGAAAATTCCTTTGAAGAAGCAATTTTTAATGCTATAAAAATATTCAAAAATAGAAAAGAATATATGAAATTTAGTTTATCAAGATTATTATAAAATTACAAAAATTATATTTTTTTTTACTTGTAAAATTCCTCCTTCTATTTTAATTTTTTTTTTTATATCTTTAGACTCCAATTTTAAAAAACCATTTTTTAATATAGATATAAATGGAGCATGATTTTTTAATATTTGAAAATACCCATGGATTCCAGGAGCTATAATAGAAATTATAATTCCTTGATACAAAATTTTATGAAAACTAATAATTCTGATTTTCATGAATCTATTTATATAGACAACATTTCTTTTCCACTTTCTATAACTTGTTCTATGGTTCCTTTTAAATTAAAAGCAGACTCTGGAATACCATCTAACTCTCCATCTATTATCATATTAAATCCTTTTATCGTATCTTCAATTTTTACAAACTCTCCTTCTATTCCCGTAAATTGTTTTGCTACATGAAACGGTTGAGATAAGAAACGTTGAACGCGTCTAGCTCTAGAAACTATTAATTGATCTTCCTCACTTAATTCTTCTATTCCGAGAATAGCGATAATGTCTTGTAAAGAATTATATCTCTGCAATATTTTCTTTACTCTTTGTGCACAATTATAATGATTTTCATTTATTATATCTGGAGATAAAATACGTGAAGTGGAATCTAAAGGATCTACTGAAGGATAAATTCCTAAAGATGCTATTTTTCTGGAAAGAACGGTAGTTGCATCTAAGTGCGAAAATGTGATAGCAGGGGCAGGATCGGTTAAATCATCTGCAGGAACATAAACAGCTTGTACTGAAGTGATAGATCCTGTTCTTGTAGAAGTTATTCTTTCCTGCATAGCCCCCATTTCAGATGATAAAGTAGGTTGATATCCTACTGATGAGGGAATTCTTCCTAACAACACTGAAACTTCTGATCCAGCTTGAGTAAAACGAAATATATTATCTATAAAAAATAATACATCTTGTCCTTTTTTTCCTTCTACATATTGATCTCTATAATATTCAGCCAATGTTAATCCGGATAAAGCAACTCTTGCTCTGGCTCCAGGAGGTTCATTCATTTGACCAAAAACAAAAACAGCTTTAGATTCTTTTAAAGATTCTTTGTCTACTTTAGAAAGATCCCAATCTCCTTTTTTCATTGATTCCATAAAAGACTTTCCATATTTTATAATTCCAGATTCTAACATTTCTCTTAACAAATCGTTTCCTTCTCTAGACCTTTCTCCAACTCCTGCAAAAACAGATCGTCCTCCATGTTTTTTTGCTACATTGTTAATCAATTCCTGAATCAATACAGTTTTTCCAACTCCTGCGCCACCAAATAATCCAATTTTTCCTCCTTTAGGATAAGGTTCTATTAAATCTATCACTTTAATTCCTGTATACAAAATCTCTGTATTAGTAGATAAATCTACAAATGCAGGAGATTCACTGTGAATCGGTTTAACTTTAGATCTATTTAAGTCTTCTAATCCGTCTATACAATCTCCTAAAACATTGAATATCCTACCATTAATAGATTCCCCTACAGGAACACAAATCGGTTGATCTAATGCATAAACTTTTTGTCCTCTTTTCAATCCATCCGTTACTTCCATAGATATACAACGAACAATACGGTCCCCCATATGTTGTTGAACTTCCAATACGATTTTATTTTTTTTATTAGAGGAGTAGACTTCTAAAGCATCATAAATTTTAGGAAGATAAGACCCTTCTATAAAAGAAACATCAATTACTGGTCCTATAATTTGAGTAATTATTCCCATAAATTTTTTTTTATGCATCATGAAATTCCTTTTTTTTTAACATTGATAGAATTATATTTGCAATTGTAAATGTAAGAGAAAAAAGACAAAATTTTGAAAATTTATTCATTGATTGATGAATTTTCTTCTTTTGATCCATGTGTATTTACACTTGGAGTTTTTGATGGGGTTCATATAGGTCATCAAGAAATTATTAAAAATTTAATTTTTAGATCTAGAAAAAAATATTGTTCCGTACTTCTCACTTTTCATCCACATCCAAAAGAAATATTAAATTCTGATAAAAAATTTTTTTATTTAAATACTCTTTCTGAAAGAATATATAACTTAAAAAAAACAGGAATAGAACACTTGATTATTCATCCTTTTACTATCAATTTTTCAAGATTAAGAACAGAAGATTTTTTAAAAAAAATATTACATCCTAAATATAAAATTAGGAAAATCATTACTGGATACGATTCTCATATCGGAAAAAATAGAGATTCTTCTTACGAAAAATTAAAAAAACTATCTCATAATTATGGAATAAAAGTTTATAAAGTAAGTCCTTACAAATTTCAAAAAAAAATAGTGAGTTCCACTCACATACGTAAATCTCTTTTATTAGGAAATATACAATGGGCAAATCAAGCTTTGGGTTATTTTTATACATTGTCTGGAAATGTCACAGAAGGAAAAGGCATAGGAAGAATGATTAATTTTCCCACTGCAAATCTACAAATAGACTCTAAAAAATTGATTCCTAAAAAGGGTGTTTATGCTGTAAAAATTAATTACTTAAATAACATGTATTTAGGAATGTTAAATATCGGAATAAATCCTACTATAGAGAAAAAAAATCGAAAAATAAAAATAGAAGTGCATATATTCGATTTTTTTGAAAATATATATGGAAAAAAAATAGATATTTTAATGATTCGTATAATCCGTGAAGAAAAAAAATTTAATTCTATACAAGAATTGAAACGACAAATATGTATAGATAAAATAAATGTACAGAAATTTTTTTTATCGTGAAAAAAAAAATAGATAAAATTATTAAGTATATATTAAAAAACTTAAATCATAAGATTATTTTCATATCAAAAACTTCTACTATTATAGAATATATTCAAAATAAATACAGTTCAAAATTTCATTCTGAAACTAAATTTTTTACAATAAAAGAATTTTTTGAAACTATTTCTGGACTAAAAATTTTAGATCATCATTCAATACTGCTTTACTTTTTTTCTTTTTTAAAAAAAGATGATTTTATAGAAAAAACATTTCACGATTTTTTTAATTGGGGGCCTAAAATATTAAATGATTTTCAGAATATAGATTTTAACATGGTCAATGTTGAACATTTTTTTGATTCTATTATTTCTACAGAAAAAATAAATAAATGGGATCTTGATTTTTTAAAACAAGAAAAATTTTTTTTTTGGGAAAAAATTCATAAGTACTATTATATTTTACAATCTCAACTCTTCAAAAAAGGAATTGCTTATCATGGAATGCTTTTCAAAACAGCGATTTCTTGTTTAGATTCTTTTTTATCTAAAAATTTCAATACAAAAATCGTATTATTTCTCGTTCAGAATATTGCATTTTTGAATCAATGCGAAAAAATTTTTACTAAAAAAATTATTCAACAAGGATTAGTTTATGATTTATGTGAAAAAAATATTTCAATTTTTACTTTAGAATCTTTGAAGAATCAAAAAAGGATTTTAAATTCAAAAACATGTTTACAATATGATAATTTAAAAATTATTGGTGTTTCAAAAGAAATAGAACAAGTGAAAACTGTAAAGAATATCATATGCAAATTGATCAAAAAAAATCAAAAATCTAATAAAATACTTTTAATTCCAGGAGATAAAAATTTGACGATTCCATTAACACATTCTATAAAAAAATTAGGAATTAATATATTTTTTAATATAGATTGTTCATTAAATAATATTCCTATTTATTATACTTTTTATTTCATATTCCAATTACTGTTAAAAAAAAAGAAATTCAAAAAATTTCCTAGAAAAGATGTAATCAAAGTATTATCCAATGGATATATACAAAAATTTTTTTTAAAAAGAAATTCAATCTTAAAAAAATTAAGTATCGAAAATGATTCTGATTTTCTTCGCGAAGACGAAATAAAAAAATATTTATCCAGAAATGACTTGTGGATTATTTTTAAAATTCAAACTAATGATATCAAAATGATTCTTATAAGTCTTATTGGTTTTATTAGAAAATTAAAACAATTGCTATTAATGAATAGAAGAAAACATTTTTTGGAATTGAATTTTATTTCTAAATTAGAAATTTATATACAAAAATTCAGAATCATAGTTAGAAAAACTAAAAATTTATCTTTAGAAATTAATGATGTATTTAACATATATGAACAGTTTACTCATACAGAAAATATACGATATATACGTAAAAATAGAAGAGGATTGTATGTAACAGGTTTTATAGATATTTTTTTAGAAAATTTTGATGTAGTGATCATTACATCCTTTAATGAAGGAGTGATTCCTCCAAATTATAATAATCAAAACAGTTCTCTTATTCCATTTGATATGGAAAAAAAATTACAGATTAATAATACTAATGAAATTTTTTATTTTCATCATTTAACAAGAATTATTCAATTTTCAAAACAAGCATATTTAATATATAAAGATCAACCAGATGAAATTAATTCTGGAGAAAAAAGTCGTTTTATTCATAGAATAGAAATAAATTCTAAAATTTCAACCGAAAAAATAAAAAAACCATTTTTTCCTATAAAGTCCAAAAAACATCCTATTGTAATTGATAAAACAAAATCTATAATTCGGTGTTTGCATGAATTAATCAATAAAGGATTATCTCCTTCTTCTATTCATTTATATAATTATAATCCTCTTCTATTCTATTATAAAAAAATCCTTAAGTTAAGGGATCCAGAAAAAATATCTTACAAAAAAAAAATAGGAAAAATTATTCATAAAATATTAAAAATTTTATATGAACCCATAAAAGAAAATTTGATAACAATTGATTGTATACATGAAATGAAAAAAAATTATGAACCTATTGTAAAAAAAGTTCTTTTAGAAAAAAAAGAAATCATTGAAGGAAATAACATGTTTTTTTATTGTATAATCAAAAATTATGTAGAAAAATTCATTTCATGGGATGAAAAATTTGTTAAACGCGGACATAAAATTTTTCTAAAGGAAATAGAAAAAAAAGTATCTTCTATATTAAATATAGGATCAAAAAAAATAAAATTACATGGTATTATAGATCGTATAGATGAGTATGATGGAACAACTCGTATTCTTGATTACAAAATAGGATTTTCAAAAGTTAAAGAAATTAATGTTTCTTTAAAAAATATTGAAAATATTTTTTATGATATCAATTATGTAAATACCATGCAATTGCTGATTTATGTTTATTTATGGTTTCAATCTTCCATATTGAAAGAAAATAAAAAGAAATCTCCCATCATAGGAATTATTTCTCACAAAATGAATGGAAATATATTACAAATTCCCATAAATATTTTTCGTGTTCTAAAAACAAACATCACATATGAAAATTATAAAATAAACGTTCTTCCATTTTTGATTCAAAGAATTTCTGATATACTAGATCCTAGTATACCCATTATAGAAAAAATTTATTAATTTATAATATAATTTTTTCTATAATTCCCTATTTCTTCATCAGTAGTAGAATATGATTTTGAATCAATAATAAGATCTGGTGTACAGATTTTTTATCAATAGAATTTTTCACCGCTTCATCTAAAAATTTTTTCTTTTTTTTAATTCTAAAAAAGCTTGAGAACTCATCATTTCATGATGATAATGTATATCTATATAAAGAACATATATTTGTATCAACAAACATTATATGGAAGGAAGTTTTTCGGAAGGAGTGAAAAAAAGTAATTCCATTATTGTTTATAGAACTTAACAAACGATCTAATCGTTTGGATGATCATTATATTATGATTCTTTATTATAAAATTTCTTGTCTTTGGTAGTGTAGATAATGAGAATACTATTCTATATTTATCAAAAATTATAGAAAATAAAAAAAAACTTACGAAAAAATTTACAATGTTTTTCCAGACTTTTATAATATTTAATTGCGTGTTATGAAAGTGGATTAGATGAAAATATGGATCGAAAAATTCGATCTACATATAAATTTTTTATTCAAATGGATGATGGATGAGTCTGTTGTACAGAAACAAATTATTCATTATCAAATTAAAAATCATTTTAAAAAATTAAGAGATCAATTAGTTAAATATTATGAACACCCTTATGAAAAAAACTTTTTTGTATTTATATATTATTTTTTGGCTCTATTCAAAAATAAAAAACAAATCTATAGAATTAATTATCAAGGATAAACTTTAAAAAAAAGAATCACAAATAATTGAAATCAAAGAAAATTATTTAATTAAAAATAAGACTTTAAAAAAAAGAATCACAAAATATAAAAAAATAAAATGAATGAAGGCTTTCAATAATAAAAATAAATTTGAATTCCCATAACAATCAATGATTGAATAAAAAAAAACAAAAATACTGAAAAATAATTTCATTGTGCTACATAATATATAAAGAAGAGTGTATTTAGATTTATTTCTTGTAAACAAAGAAAAAATAAAAAAAAAACTGTTTACAGGAAACAAAAAAACATATATTTTAAATACAAAAGGAAGATATGTTTTAAAAAAAATCGTACTGGAAATAATGTGAGCTAAACTAAAACAAAAAGTCAATAAATTGTATACTACAATTTTTTTTATCATAATTAAATAATTTAAAATTACTATTATTTTTCTATGCAAAATATTATTGATGAACTCTCATGGAGAGGTTTGATTAAAAATAAAGTTCCTGGTATAGAAAATCAATTAAAAAAACCTACTACCATGTACATAGGTTTTGATCCTACATCTGACTCTTTGCACCTGGGGAGTCTCTTACCTATTATTATGTTAATTCATTTCCAAAGAAAGGGACACAAATCTTTAGCATTAATTGGTGGAGCAACTGGTTTTATAGGAGATCCTTCCGAAAGAAAGGATCAAAGAATTTTTTTAAGTCAAAAAATTTTGGAAAAAAATACGGAATCTATAAAAAATCAAATATTAAACCTTTTGAAGGTTTATTCAAAAAAAATAGAATTATTAAATAATTTTGATTGGATTCGAAACATTTCTTTTCTAGATTTTATTCGTGAAATAGGAAAATATTTTACTGTAAATCAAATGATATCTAAAGATTCTGTAAAAAAAAGAATGCAGAATAAAAACAATGGAATATCTTTTACTGAATTTTCTTATTCTCTTATACAAGGATATGATTTTTTGTATTTAAACCAAATTTTAAATTGTAAATTGCAAGTTGGAGGATCTGATCAATGGGGAAATATTACGACAGGTATAGAATTAATTCGAAAAAAAACAGGAAAAAAAGCATATGGAATTACTTTTCCTTTAATCATTCAACCCAATGGAATTAAATTTGGAAAAAGTGAAAAAGGAGAGAATATATGGTTAGATGAAACAAAAACATCTCCATACAAATTTTATCAGTTTTGGATGAATCTATCTGATTTTGAAATTGAAAAATACATCAAAATATATACTTTTTTATCTAAAGAAAAAATTGAAAATTTAATTTTCAGACATAAAAAACATCCAAATAAAAGATTGTTGCAAAGAAAACTAGCTAATGAAATCACTGAATGGGTTCATGGAAATAAAATTTCCAAAAAAATAATAGAAATCACGAATATATTATTTGAAAAAAAAAATGAACCTTTTCAATTCTTGGATGATAAAACTTTCGTCTCTATATATAATCATATTCCACATATGTTTATATCTTGTGAGGAATTTGAACAAGGAATTTTTTTATTAGATCTTCTAAAAAAAAGTGGATTTTTTTCTTCTAAAAGTGAAGCAAATCGTGCTTTAAAAGCAAATTCAATTCACTTAAATCAAATTCTTGTAAAAGAAAATTTTTTGATAAAAAAAGAAAACATAATAGGAAAAAAATATATTTTATTTCAATTTGGAAAAAAGGAATTTTTTATTATAAAAATTGAATAAATTTAATATCCAAAATTTTTTAATTTTTTGTAATCATATCGCCAATTTTTACAAATTTTTACATCCAGTTTTAATTGGATCTTTTTTTTGAAAAAAATTTCTATACTTTTTATAGAAAAAAATTTCAATTTTTTAATAGCTTTTCCTTTTTCTCCTATTAATATTCCTTTTTGAGAAGATCGTTCTACATATATATATGAGGATATATATATAAAAGTATTTTTATTTTTAAAAAGTTTTGTATAAATTTCTACGGAGTAAGGAATTTCTTTTTTATAGAAAAAAAATATTTTTTCTCTAATAATTTCATTAACAAAAAAACGTTCAGATCTATTACTTAAATAATATTCGGGATAGTAAGGTGGATGTACAGACAATAAAGATATTATCTTATTCATTAATAAATCTTGATTCATTTTTTTCAATGCAGATATTGGTAATATTTCTGAATCAGGAACTAATTTATGCCAATGATTAATGGTATTATATAATATGTTTTTTCCACATTGTGTTCCAATTTTATCTATTTTATTAATCAATATAATAATGGGAATCTTTGTATTTTTTTTTTTAATAATGTGATTAAATATTGAAATATCTTCAAATTTTCCTATTTCTGTAGTGAGCAAAATAATATCTGCATCTTCTAATGATTTTTCTACATATTGCATCATAATTTTTTGCATAGGGTAAATAGGATCCATGATACCCGGAGTATCCGAAAATATAATCTGAAAATCAGACTTATTGATAATTCCTAATATTCTATGACGAGTAGTTTGTGGTTTTTTTGTAATGATAGAAAGTTTTTTTCCGACAAGGGAATTCATTAAGGTAGATTTTCCTACATTAGGAAATCCTATAATATTAACAAAACCGGATCTATGAATCATTTATTAGAATGATTTTAAATATTAATATTTTCAACTTTTTCTGATTGTCGAAAAACAATTCCTTGTTCCTGAAAAAAATCTATTAAAATTTTATGATGTTTTTGGATTTTTCCTTTTATGATTTCTTTGGAAAGATGATTTAAAATATCATGTTGAATCACTCTTTTTAAAGGTCTGGCTCCAAAATGGGGATCATATCCTTTTTCCGATAAATATTCTATAGTTTCATTAGTAGATTCTATAGAAATATTTTTTTTATTATATAGCAATTCTCCTAATTTTTTCATTTGTAGTTTAACAATATCTCTTATTTCTTTTCTAGAAAGAGGTTTAAACAAAATGATTTCATCTATCCGATTAATAAATTCAGGTCTTACAATATTTTTTAATAAATCTATTAAAGCTTTTTTTGTCGCTTCTATTCTATTAAAAGAAATTTCTTGTCCCAAATTTTCCTGAATAATATCTGATCCTATATTGGAAGTCATAATAATAATAGTATTTGTAAAATTAACCGTTCTTCCTTTATTATCAGTTAATCTTCCATCATCCAAAATTTGCAAGAGAATGTTAAAAACATCTGAATGAGCTTTCTCTATTTCATCTAACAAAATAACACTATAAGGACGTCTACGTATAGCTTCTGTTAGTTGTCCACTTTCATCATAACCAACATACCCAGGAGGAGCTCCTATGAATCTACTCACAGAATGACGCTCTTGATATTCACTCATATCTATACGAACCATATTATTTTCATCATCAAACAAATATTCTGCTAAAGTTTTAGCTAGTTCCGTCTTTCCTACTCCTGTACTACCCATAAAAAGAAAAGATCCTATAGGTTTTTTTTCATCTTGTAATCCAGCTCTAGAACGTCGGATAGCATCCGCTATAGATTGAATTGCATCAATTTGTCCTATCACTCTTCTGTGTAATTCTTTTTCCAAAAATAATAATTTTTCTCTTTCGCTTTGCAACATTTTAGTAACTGGAATTCCAGTCCATTTAGATACTACTTGAGCTATATTTTCTCTATAAACTTCTTCTTGTATCATTTTGTTACCTTTATATTCTTGTTTTTTTAATTCATTTTCTAGCGCTTTGACTTTGTTTTCTTTTTCTTTTATTTTTCCATATCTTAATTCTGCTACTTTTCCATAATCCCCTGATCTTTCTGCTTGTTCTGCTTCAAATTTATAACTCTCTATTTTATCTTTAGCTTTTTGTATTCCTTCAACTAAATCCTTTTCATTTTGCCACTGAGTTTGCAATTGCATTTTATCTTTATTTAATTTATATAATTCTTTTTTTAAAGGAATTAATTGTTTCTCATCATTTTCTCTTTTTAAAGCTTCTATTTGTATTTCCATATGCATAATTTTTCTATGTAATACATCTAATTCTTCTGGTTTTGAATTTATCTCCATTCTTAATTTGGAAGCCGCTTCATCTATAAGATCAATGGCTTTATCTGGTAAAAAACGTTCATTAATATAACGTTTAGACAATTCTACGGCAGCTATAATAGATTCATCTTTTATTCTGACTTTATGATGACTTTCATATTTTTCTTTAATTCCACGTAATATAGATATTGCATCAGAAATAGAAGGTTCATCTACGTATACTTGTTGAAATCTTCTTTCTAAAGCTTTATCTATTCTGAAATATTTTTGATATTCATTTAAAGTCGTAGCTCCTATAGCCCTGAGTTCTCCTCTAGCTAATGCTGGTTTTAAAATATTAGCGGCATCCATAGCACCTTCCCCTCCTCCTGCACCAACTAAAGTATGAATTTCATCAATAAACAAAATAATTTCTCCATCTGAATATATTACTTCTTTTACTACGGCTTTTAGCCGTTCTTCAAAATCCCCTTTATATTTAGCTCCTGCAATAATAGAAGCCATATCTAAAGAAAATACTTGTTTATTTTTTAAATTATCTGGAATATCTCCACTAATAATACGATGAGCTAAACCTTCAGCAATAGCTGTTTTTCCTACTCCTGCTTCTCCTATCAAAATGGGATTGTTTTTTGTTCTTCTAGATAATATTTGTAAAACCCTACGGATTTCTTCATCACGTCCAATAACAGGATCTAATTTTCCTTCATAAGCCCATTCATTAAGATTTTTGGCATATTTATCCAAAGCATTATAAATATTTTCTGCTGTAGGAGAAATGACTTTTCCGTTTTTTTTTCTTATATTTTCAATAATTTCTTTTATCTTTTTCTCTGTGATTCCTTCATTTTTCAATAATTGCGAAGTAAAATCAAAATTCATAAAAATTCCATAAAAAATATGTTCTATAGAAATAAATTCATCTGTTAATGTATGAGCATAATTTTCTGCAATACTCAACATTTTTGTTACATGTGAACTGAAATGTAAAGTCAAAGGTCCACTACTAAGGATTTTTGGATAAGAAGAAATTATACGATCTAATCCAATAATTATTGATTGAGAATTTACTTTTAATTTTTTGAAAAGAAAAGGAATTATATTTTCTTCAATCTCTAACATTGATTTTAAAATGTGTGCATTTTCTATAGATGGTTGACTATTTTTTAACGCAAGATATTGCGCCTTTTGTATTACTTCCTGTGATTTGATCGTAAACTTATTATAATCCATTGTAAAAAATGAAATTTTTGTTTTTATAATATAAAACAATTTGTAATCAGATTTGTTATCAAAACGAATTATTTCAAAATATTTATTTTCGCATCATGATAAAAAAAGAAGAAATTCAATCTATTTCAGAACGAATTCATAGAATTTATGACATTCTCAAAATAGATCAGATAAAAAAACATCTAAATAAAGAACAAGAAAAAATGTCCAATCCTAATTTTTGGAAAGATCATAATAAAAAATCTAAAAATTTTATAAAGGAGATACATGAGATGAAAGCATGCATAAGAGGTTTTACAGAATTAAAAAATGCTTTTGAAGAATTAAAAATAATATTTTCTATTTCCAAAGAACAAAATTTAGAAAAAGAATTTGAAATTCAATTATATAAAACAAAAAAATTACTTTCCAATATAGAATTCAAAAATATTTTTTCAGAAAAAGAAGATTCTTTGAATGCAATATTGCAAATCTCTTCTGGAGCTGGAGGAACTGAAAGCTGTGATTGGACTTTCATGTTAATGAGAATGTATTCCATGTGGGCAGAAAAAAAAAATTTTTTGGTGAAAAAAATTCATCATGTTTCTGGAGATATTACTGGAGTTAAATCTGTGACTTTAGAAATAAATGGTGTTTATGCTTTTGGATATTTGAAAGGAGAAAATGGAGTACATAGATTAATCCGAATATCTCCGTTTGATAGTAATTCAAAACGTCATACTTCTTTTTCTTCTGTATATGTTTATCCCATGATCAATGAGGATATTGATATAGATATTAAAATATCAGATATACAATGGAAAACTTTCCGTTCTAGTGGAGCAGGAGGTCAGAATGTAAATAAAGTAGAAACAGGAGTAAGATTACGTCATAATCCTACAGGAATTACTATAGTAAATACAGAATCCAGATCTCAAATACAAAACCGACAAAAAGCTTTTCAAATATTGAAATCCAGATTATATGAAATGGAAATCATTAAAAAAAATGAAAAAAAAGAAAGAATAGAATCCCAAAAAAAAAAAATAGAATGGGGTTCTCAAATTCGAAATTATATTATGCATCCTTACAAATTAGTAAAAGATTTAAGAACCGGTTATGAAACGAAAAAAATACAATCTGTAATGGATGGAGAAATAGACATTTTTTTAAAAAAATTCTTATATAAAATGGAAAATAAAAATACAAGTTAATTATTTATATTCAATTTCAATGAAAATTCGTTATGTTGATCTTATATATCAAACTTTTGATTTTCCCACTGAGGAATTTTCTATAAAAAATTATTTTTTAGAATTTCACGGAATTCCATTAATGGATCTCATTAAAAAATATGGAACTCCATTAAAATTTACATATTTACCAAAAATATCTCAAAATATACGAAAAGCCAGAACATGGTTTGAAAAAGCTATTCATTCCAATCAATATAAGAATCAATATACCTATTGTTATTGTACAAAAAGCTCTCATTTTTCTTTTGTATTAGAAGAAGCTTTAAAAAACAATATTAGTATTGAAACTTCATATGCTTATGATATAGAAATTGTGAAAAATCTTTATCGAAAAGGAAAAACTACTAAAAATATTGAAATTATATGTAATGGATTTAAAACAAAAAATTATATTGAAAATATATCAGAACTTATTAATAACGGATTTTGTAATACCATACCAATATTAGACAATTCCGATGAATTAGAAAAACTAAGTTTAGTAATTCATTATCCTTTTAAATTAGGAATACGTATCGCTTCTGAAGAAGAACCTAAATTTGAATTTTATACTTCTAGATTAGGAATTGGATATAAAGATATTATTGTTTTTTATTTAAACAAAATAAAAAATAATCCTCAAGTAAAATTAAAAATGTTACACTTTTTTATAAATACAGGAATAAAAGATACTGCTTATTATTGGAATGAACTTTTCAAGTGTTTGCATATTTATGCTAAATTGAAAAAAATAGCACCGGAATTAGAAATTTTAAATATAGGAGGAGGTTTCCCCATCAAAACATCCATGTCTTTTAAGTACGATTATGAATACATGACCAATGAAATTGTTTATCAAATAAAAAAATTTTGTAAAAAAGAAAATATTTCGGAACCCCATATTTATACAGAATTTGGAGCTTATACAGTAGGAGAAAGTGGAGGAATTTTATATAAAATTCTTAATCAAAAACGTCAAAATGATAGAGAAAAATGGAATATGATAGATAGTTCTTTCATGACTACACTTCCTGATACTTGGGCAATAAGTCGTAGATTTATTATGATGGCAATTAATCGTTGGAATGATTGTTATGAAAGAGTTTTTTTAGGAGGATTAACATGTGATAGTGATGATTATTATAATTCAGAACAACATATGAATGCAATATATCTTCCTTGTTTTCATCAAAACATTCCGCTTTATATTGGATTTTTCAATACTGGAGCTTATCAAGATACAATTAGTGGATATGGTGGAGTACATCATTGTTTAATTCCTCAACCAATTCATATATTGATAGACCATGACAAAGAAAAAAATTTTGTATATAAAATATTTCGTCCATCACAAAGTCCAGAAGAAATTTTAAAAATATTGGGTTATTGAAATTAAATCAAAAAAAAACTTTTGCAGGTATTTCTAAAAAGTATACAACACTTGATAAATCTGAAACGGTTCTTATTCCAGTCCCATATGATTATACTCAAACATGGAAAAAGGGATCTAAAAAAGGACCTAAAGCTTTTTTATCTGCAGCAGAACACATGGAATTATATGATATTGAAACCAATTCAGAAGTATATAAAAAAGGAATTTTTCTTGTTCCTTCTGTTGTTAATTCTTCAATTTCTATAACAAAAATGATTGAAAAAGTATATAATACTACAAAAAAATATATTTCTAAAGAAAAATTCATTACCCTTATAGGAGGAGATCATTCTATATCAATAGGGAGTATTCGAGCTTTTGGAGAAAAATATACGAATTTAAGTATTCTTCATATGGACGCACATACAGATCTTCGTCCTATATACAAAGGAAGTCCTTATAATCATGCTTGTTCCATGTATGAAGCCTCTCAAAAACATCCTTTAATCCAAATAGGAATTCGTAGCATGGATATAGTAGAGAAAAAATTCCTTCAAAAAGGAAACGTATTTTATATGCACGATATTTATAAAAATGATTTATGGATGCAAAATGCTATTCATAAATTGTCTAAAAACGTATTTATTAGTATAGATATAGATGTTTTTGATCCGAGCATTGCCCCTTCTACAGGAACTCCAGAACCAGGAGGTTTATCTTGGTATACAACTTTAAAATTTTTTAAAAAAGTTTTTAGAAATAAAAATGTAATAGGATTTGATATAGTTGAGCTTTTACCTAATCAAAAAGAATCTTCTACAGATTTTTTAGCAGCCAAACTTTATTATAAATTACTATCATATAAGTATACAAAAATGTCAATTTTTTCATAAATAATATGAATCAAAAAATTATTATAGCTATAGATGGATATTCTTCATCCGGAAAAAGTACTTTAGCAAAAGCTATTTCTAAAAAACTAAAATATAAATATATAGATAGTGGAGCAATGTATAGAAGCATAGCTTTATTTGCTATTCGAAAAAAGATTTTTGATAGTAGTGATTTGTGGAATATACGAAATTTTATCCCTCTTTTGAAAGAAGTCAATTTAAAATTTAAATGGAATCACAAATATAATCGAACAGATATTTTTTTAAATGAGGAAAATATTCAATCTAAGATTAGGTCAGAACAGGTTGAATCTAAAGTCAGTTTTATTTCTCAATTTCCAGAAATTAGAGAAAAGTTAACTCTTATGCAAAGAAATTTTGGAAAAAACAAAGGAATCGTTGTAGATGGAAGAGACACAGGATATTATGTGTTTCCTAAATCAGAATTAAAAATATTTATGAAAGGATCTATAGAAATTCGTTCTTACAGGAGGTATAAAGATTTAAAAAATAGAGGAAAAAAAGTCTCTTATGAAGAAGTCAAAAAAAATCTAATTCATAGAGATATAATGGATACTTCAAGAAATATTTCTCCACTCAAAAAATCTATAGATTCTATAGAAATAGATAACACATTTTTAAGTATAGAAAAACAATTAAATCTCATTTTTCAATTAATAAAAAAAATAACCTATCATACATATGAAACTATTAAATGAAAAAATAGCTGTAGTTACAGGAGGTTCAGGAGATATAGGTCAATCTATAGTCAAAACTTTTGTACAACATGGAGCTCATGTTATTTTTACATTTTTTTCCTCAATAAAGGAAGCAAAAAAAATAGAATTTGAATTTCAAGATGTAGTTGAAGCATATAAAATAGATATTTCAGATTTCAATTCATCAGAAAATTTAGTAAAAAAAGTAATAAAAAAATATGGGAGGCTAGATATATTAGTGAACAATGCAGGAATTATAAAAGATAATTTTTTGCTTAAAATATCCAAAAAAGATTGGGATGATGTTATTAAAACTAATCTATACTCTGTATTTAATTTAACGAAACATGCTATTCATCCTATGATGAAACAAAAAAAAGGAAGCATTATTAATATGAGTTCCGTCGTAGGATTAACGGGAAACATTGGCCAATCTAATTATGTAGCATCTAAAGCAGGAATTATTGGATTCACAAAATCAATAGCCAGAGAATTAGGAAAAAAAAATATTCGTTGTAATGCCATAGCACCTGGATATATAATAACAAAAATGAATTCTCACTTTAGATCTAAAATCAAAGAAAATTGGATAAAAAACATTCCCTTAAAAAGACCAGGAACCCCTCAAGATGTTGCGAACTCTACTTTGTTTCTTGCTTCAGATCTATCAAATTATATTACCGGTACTGTGTTAAATGTAAATGGAGGATTAATTTAAATAATCATAATAATGTATTCAAATAAAAAAGTTGTACAAAGTTTAGGTGTTATTTTAAAAGCAAAATCTATCTTCAATATCATTATCTCTCCAGGATCTAGAAATGCTCCAATCATTATACATTTTACGCAACAGAAACAATTTACTACTTATAGTATTGTAGATGAACGATGTGCAGGTTTTTTTGCTTTAGGAATAGCTCAACAAATAAGAAAACCTGTAGTTATTAGTTGTACTTCTGGTTCTGCCGTTGTAAATTATTATCCTGCCATTACAGAGGCTTTTTATCAAAATATTCCACTTATTTTAGTAACTGCAGATAGACCCCAAAAAATTATATATATATTTGAAGGACAATCCATTCATCAGAAAAATATATTTCAAAAACATGTAGAAACTTCTGTTCAATTAACAGAAGATGAATCTGAATCAGGAATATGGTATAATGATCTATTGATGAATGAATCTATAAACAAATGTATTTCTACAAGTAAACCTATCCATATTAATATCCCATTTTCAGAACCACTTTATGGTACCACAAGTCATTTAAAAGTAAAACCTAAGATTATAAAAACCATACCTGTTAAAAATTATGTTGAAATATATGGTTATAAAAAAGAACAGTATATATGGAAAAAATATGAAAAAAAAATGATCCTGTTAGGATTGTATTATACAGAAAAAAATACGGAAAAAATTTTAAGAAAATTAAGCTTAGATCCTTCCATTGTCATTTTTACAGAAACAACATCTCATGTATATGGAAAAAAATTTTTTTCAAGTATTGATCTACTTATTTATAATATGAATCCTAGAGAATGGATGAATTTTAAACCTCACATTTTATTAACCATTGGTATCAATATTATATCCAAAAAAATAAAATTTCTTTTAAGAAAATATCCTCCAATATATCATTGGCATATAGGAGAAAATTATGACAATTATCCGGATACCTATTATAAATTAACGACTTATTGGCCTATTCATCCAGAATCATTTTTAAAAATTTTTCATAATTCTAATAATAGATCTATTCTTTCTTCAAATTACAGGAAAAAATGGGAAAAATTGAAAAAAGAAAAAATCAAAAAACATAAATGTTTTTTCAAAAAAGAAAAAAGTTTTTCAGATTTAAACGTTTTATTCTTCGTATTCAAATCTATACCCAATCATACCATTCTACAATTAGGAAATAGTATGATTATAAGATACTATCAACTTTTTTATGAAAAAAAACATTCTATTAAATCTTATTGTAATCGTGGGACTTCAGGAATAGATGGATGTGTTTCAACTGCTGTAGGTTCTGCTACAATAAGAAAAAAAACTGTAACATTAATTGTTGGAGACATAAGTTTTTTTTATGATAGTAATGCTTTATGGAATAATTATATTCCAAAAAACTTTCGTATTATACTTATTAATAATGGAGGAGGAAATATTTTTAGATTTATTTCGGAAGAAAAAATTCCTGAAAATATATTTCATTTTTTTGAAACAAAACATATTTTTTCTGCAAAAAAAATATGCGAAATGTATCATTGGAAATACGAAGTAGCATCCGATCCGGATACTTTAAAAAATAGTTTATCATGTTTTTGGAAAAAAACAAATCAACCTTGTTTATTGGAAATAAATACTAAAAAATCTAATAATGATAAGATTTTGAAAAAATATTTATCTTATCTATCCTGATTTTATATAGAAATAACAAGAAACATCCCATAAGGCTTTAATTCTTGCAAAAACTTCTCTAAGTTCTATTTTTCTATCAAAAGAAATCATACTTTTAGCATTAAATCCAATTACATCGAGGCCCAAACAATTTCCAATAAAAATAGCTCTTTCATTATGAAATTTTTGAGATATAATCGTAAATTTTTTTTGATGAAAAACTTTATGAACTCTTAAAACAGAATGTAATGTACTAATTCCATAAAAATCTTCATATATAAAATGAGAAGGAATCCCTTTTTTAATTAATTCTTTTTTCATCATTTTTGGTTCATTATAATTTTTTTCTCTGTTATCTCCACTTACAATGATATAACGTACTTTTTTATGACGGAAAAGAAAATAAGCGGCATCTATTCTATACTTAAAATAAGCGTTAATTCCTCCTCCATGCAAATATTTAGAAGTCCCTAAAACTACACCAAATGTATTATATGGAATACAATCAATAAAATCATAATTTTTTCTTATTGACCAAAAACTTATTCCAAGATAACAGAATACAATAAATGAAATAATAAGGAAAAATATACGTTTGATTTCTAATTAACACAACTAAAAAGGATCATCCTCTATGACCCATTCTCCTTTTTCTAAAAAAGAATCTATATGTTTAAATTTAATATTTTTAGTTTCTCCCGTAATTAAATGACGAATATTAATTCTATTGTTTCTTCCGAATTTTTTTCCATTTTTTTCTTTCATAAAAAAATTGTTGTTAAAATGATTTTTATTTTTTGGAAAACAAAAAATATCTCCTATTAAAATAGTGGATTTAAGTAAAAAAGAAATAATTCTTTTATTTATATCATAAACCCTTTCTTGAAACAAATTAAAAGCATTTTGTTTATAAACAATAAGAGGATCTTTTTGTTCAAAAACAGCATTTTGTACAGAATATCGCAAACCATCCATTTCACGTAAATGTTCTTTCCATTTTTCATCCATAAAACATAATATAGTCTTTTTTTCAAATATGAATAATAAAGATTTTCCTTTCGTATCATGAAACTCTTTCAAATCTGAAACGAAAACTATATTTTGATATCCATCTGTTAAAACAACCCGAATTTGATAAAATTCATGATTTTTATTTATTACCATATTATTATATATAATAGGTTTTATATCATGATCAATCATTTTTTCCTTCTTTTTTTCATAACAATTAATAATTATATCATGAAGTTTGTTTACACAATCACGTTCTTTATAAGATAAAAATTCATCTTCTTGTATAGGAAATTGAATACCAAAAGTTTGAATAAATTCATATTCCAAATTTTTGAAATCATTTATAGATTGATTGACCGTCATCATAATATCTAGTAATAGATAGACCATATTAGAAATATCTAAACTTAATTCATTTCCACATAATGCATTCTTTCGTTTTTTGTATATAAACTCTCTTTGTTGATTAATAACATCATCATAGTCTAATAACCGTTTTCGTATACTGAAGTTGTTTTCCTCTATTTTTTTTTGTGCTTTTTCAATAGATTTGGTTAACAAAGGATGTTGTATTATGTCTCCTTCTTTATGTCCAAATCGATCCATTAGTTTAGAAAGTCTTTCCGAATCAATAAATAAACGAATTAAATTGTCTTCTAAAGACACATAAAACTGAGAACTACCTGGATCTCCTTGACGACCTGATCTTCCTCTTAATTGATTATCAACTCTTCTAGAATCATGTCTTTCCGTACCTAAAACGGCTAATCCTCCATTTTTAATAACTTCTTTTGATAGTTTAATATCAGTTCCACGACCGGCCATATTAGTTGCTATAGTAACAGAACTAGGAAATCCTGCTTTTGCTATGATTTCCGCTTCTTTTTCATGTAATTTTGCATTTAAAACATTATGTGGAATTTTCATAAATTTTAAAGCTCTACTTAGAAATTCTGAAACTTCAACAGAAGTCGTTCCAACAAGAACAGGACGTTTTTCATTTTTAGATAAAAAAATAATTTTTTCTATAATAGCATTATACTTTTCTCTTTGAGTTTTAAAAACAAGATCTTGCAAATCTTTTCTTTGTATTTTTTTATGTGTCGGAATGACGACTACATCTAATTTATAAATATGCCAAAATTCTCCAGATTCTGTTTCTGCTGTTCCTGTCATTCCAGATATTTTCCGATACATTCTAAAATAATTTTGTAAAGTTATTGTAGCAAGAGTCTGACTGGAAGATTCTATTTGAACATTTTCTTTTGCTTCTATAGCTTGATGTAAGCCATCAGAATAACGTCTTCCTTCCATTATACGACCAGTTTGTTCATCTACTATTTTTACTTTTCCTCCTAAAACAACATAATCCACATCTTTTTCAAATAAAGTAAAAGCTTTAAGTAATTGATTAATAGTATGAATTCTTTGTGATTTTAGAGAAAAATTTTTTAATAGTGCCTCTTTCTCTTTTGTTTCTTTTTCTTTTGAAAAATTTTTTTTTTCTACTTCAGTCAGTTCCAGATTCACATCTGGTAAAACAAAAAAACCTATATCTTCCACATTTTTGGATAAAAATTCAATTCCTTTATCTGTTAATTCTACCGTATTATTTTTTTCATCAATAACAAAATAAAGATCTTTATCCACTTTATATATTTCTCTTCCATAATCTTGCAAATATTGACTTTCCGTTTTTTGTAGAATTAAACGAATATTATCTTCACTCAAAAATTTTATTAAAGATTTTTTTTTAGGTAAACCACGATACGCTTGAAATAATTTAAATCCACCTAATTTTTTTTCTCCATTTTTGATTAAATTCTTTGCTTCATGTAAAAAATTATTAACTATCACGTTTTGTTGATTGACTAGAGTTTTTACTTTTTCTTTAAATAATTCAAATTCTTCTTTATTATCTTTTTTAGGATCAACAGGACCAGATATAATCAAAGGAGTACGTGCTTCATCTATCAATACAGAATCGATTTCATCTATAATTGCATAATTCAATTCTCTCTGAACTAACTCTTCTTTAGAAGAAGCCATATTATCGCGTAAATAATCGAACCCAAATTCATTGTTTGTTCCATAAGTAATATCTGCTTGATAAGCTTTTTTACGCATATCGACATCAGAAGATGAATAGTTATCAATACAATCAACTTTTAATCCATGAAATTCCATTAAAGGAGCCATCCAATTTGTATCTCTTCTAGATAAATAATTGTTTACTGTAACAATATGCACTCCTCTTCCAGATAAAGCATTTAAATAAGCCGATAAAGTGGCTACAAAAGTTTTTCCTTCACCCGTCGCCATTTCAGCAATTTTTCCCTGGTGTAAAACCAAACCTCCCATAATCTGAACATCATAATGAACCATATCCCAAATTATGCTTTTTCCATATGCATCCCATTCATTTTTCCAAATTGCTTGACTTCCGTTCAAATGAACATAAGACTTTGTTTTTGACAATTCTTCGTCAAAAGAAGTAGATGTCACGATCAGTTGTTTTTTTTCTTTTAAACGCTTAGCTGTTTCTTTAATGATAGAGAAAGCTGTAGGCAAAATATCTATTAATACTTTTTGCTCAATTTTGTAACATTCTTCTTTAATATTTTCTATACTTGAGTATATTTTCTCTAAAATATTAATAGAACAAAATTTTTCTTGTATTTTACTTAGTAATTTTTTTTCTTTTTCATAAAACGTTTTTGTAGATTTTTGTATTAAATTTTTAAAATATTGAGTTTTATTTCTTAATTCATCATCAGATAATAAAAATATTTTTTTCTCTTCTTTTTTGATTTCAACCAAAAATTTTCTAATCCCTTTCAGGTCTCTATCATTTTTATTTACTAATAATTTATTTAATATTTTTCTGATAAAACTCATTCAATTAAAATAAAAAAATAAGATACTTAAAGTTCATATTCATCTCTATTCCAATAAAAATCTTCATCATCACGTGGATAATCCGCCCATATATCTTCTATAGTTTCAAAAACTTCTCCATCTCCATTTTCTAATTGTTGAAGATTTTCAACTACTTCTAAAGGAGCTCCAGTTCGAATAGCAAAATCAATCAATTCATCCTTTGTTGCAGGCCAAGGAGCATCTTCTAAATGAGAAGCTAATTCTAAAGTCCAATACATATATTGATATTTTTATTATTAAAAAATCAAAAAAATGATATTTTATTTTATATATTTGATTTTCAAAAATCAATGAACTTTTTCATAAAAATCACAAGATAAAATTAGTGAATTTAAATTACAAATAAATTATATGAAAAAGTTTCCAAAAATTGTATTTATAGGTTCAACCCATTTTTCTCTTTATACATTAAAAGAATTATATATTAAACAATACAACATTGTAGGAATAATCACAAGCCCTGATAATCCATTTTTTAAACAAAATAAAAAAGCATTCCCTCCTGTAAAAATATACGCATTAGAAAATAAAATTCCTTTTTTACAACCTGTAAATCTTTTACATTCTTCTTTTTTAGAAAAGATAAAAATATGGAATGCAGATATACAAATTGTTGTCTCTTTTCGAGTTCTTCCCAAAAAAGTATGGAATTTACCTAAAATGGGTTCTTTCAATTTACATGCATCTCTTTTACCCCAATATAAAGGAGCAGCTCCGATTAACTGGGCCATTATTAATGGAGAAAATAAAACGGGATTGACTACTTTTTTCATAGAAGAACAAATAGATTCTGGAAAAATTCTTTTTCAAAAAGAAATTCAAATAAGAAAAGAAGAAACTGCAGGAGAATTAGAAAAAAAATTAACAAAAATTAGTGGTTTTATGGTTATTCAAACTTTAGAAAATATTCTAAAAAAGAAAATTAAACCTATTTCTCAAAAAAATATTGATTCTTCTTTATTAAAATATGCTCCTAAAATATCCACTAAAGATTGTAGAATACAATGGGAAAATTCTAATATAGAATCAATTTACAATAAAATAAGAGGATTAAGTCCTTATCCTACAGCATGGACATTGTTATTTTTTAATAACAACAAATTTGTGAGATTTAAAATTTTTCTTGTTAAAAAAATACGAAAAACACATACTTTAGCAATTGGTAGGATACTTATTTCATCGCATGAAATGAAAATATCCGTTAAAAACGGTTTTATATCTATTATGGAAGGACAAATAGAAGGAAAAAAAAGAATGCATGTTAAAAATTTAATTAATGGATTGAAAATCAGAAAAAACCTTTTTGTTCGATAAAATTTTAGTTATTTATCTATATTTGTTTTTGTTTTAGTTATAATATTATTTTATAGTAAAATAAAATTAAATTTATCATTCATGAATAAAACAGAATTGGTTAATTCAATAGCTGAAAAAACTGGAATAACAAAAATAAAAGCTAAAAACGTTACAGATGCATTTATTGAAACAGTGATAGAATCTTTAAAAAAAGGAAATAAGGTTACTCTTGTCGGATTCGGTACTTTTTCTGTAGTAGAAAGACATCCTAGAAATGGAGTCAATCCTAGAACAGGAAAAAAAATACATATTCCAGGAAAAAAAGTAGCTAAATTTAAAATAGGAGCAGAATTAACAAAATTGTGATTTCTAATTTTGTTCTAACTAATAAAAAAAGATAAAGTTTCGTTGTTTACAAACTTTATCTTTTTCATTGTCTATCATTTAGGGATAGAATCTATGCAAGATCCATTTTTCTTTTAAGAAATAAACCAATCTATCATGGAGTCTGTTAGGTTGTCCCTGCCAAAATTCCATTTTATATGGTTTTACAATATATCCTCCCCAATCAAAAGGACGTTTTATTGTTTTTTTATCAAAAAAGTTCTTCCATTTATTATATTGTTTTAATAAATATTCTTTAGATGAAAGAATCATACTTTGTCTAGAAGCCCAACTTCCAATTTGATTTTCTCTAGGTCTATTATGAAAATATTCATCTGATTTTTTTCTTGGAATTTTATATGTTCTTCCTTTAATAAGGATTTGTCTTTCCATATTTTTCCAATAAAAAGAAATACATACTTTTGGTCTGTTTTGAATTGCTTTTCCTTTCAAACTATAATAATTTGTATAAAAAATAAATCCGTTTTCTGAATATTCTTTTAATAAAACAATTCTAGTTTCTGGGCCTCCATCTTCTCCTATGGTAGAAATAGACATAGCATTAATTTCTTCATTATCTTTTCTTTCTTGATGAAAGGATTTTTCCTGTTGAAACCAGTCATCAAACAATTGAAAAGGTTTTTTTGGAACATCAGATTCTAATAATGAATTTTTTTCATAATTTTTTCTGAACTTACTCAAGTCAACAGTCATAATAATATTATTTAAACAAAAATATACTAACTTTATTAATTGTTACCACCCCATAATAATGGCGTGATAGCTCAGTTGGTTAGAGCGTTGGATTCATAACCCAGAGGTCGGGGGTTCAAATCCCCCTCACGCTACTACTACAACTAAGGAATCAATTTTTTCAAACAATACTACAGAATATGTATTTTTCTGTTTTGAGTTACTTTCTGTTAAGAAAATTACATACTTTATATAAAATTATAAATATTAATAATTTATCGAATTCAATAACTTTTGAAATTTCGAAAAAAAATCAATTAAAAATTATATGGGGATTAGATTCAAAAAATCTAATTTATACATATATAAAAATCAATGTTCAGAAATATACCAAAGAAAAAGCAACTCTATCTATCAAATTTATGATAAATGTTTTAACTACATTTTCAAATGAAGAACTTTTTTTAAAAAAGAAAAAAAATACACTTAATATTTATTCTAAACAGGGAGTTTATAAAATTCCTACTTATTATGATTTGAATCATAATAAAAATATCCTTATACTATGTAAGTCTTCTTTTGTTCATAGAATATCTTTGTTTTCCAAACTATTTTTAAAAATTTTAAACAAAACTTTATTTTCTATTACTAGAAACGAGGAATTGCCTCCTATATTAAATGGAGTTTTTTTTCAATTTTTTACCCATGAAGCAAATTTTGTATCAACGGATACTTATAGACTGATCAAATATACTATAAATAATTTTAAAACAGATCAAAGGATCCAATTTACTATATCTAGTATAGATCTTAATATAGTTAGGGAAATATTAAAAAATGAAAAAAAAAATAATATTATTATTGAATATTATGAAAAAAAAAAATGTAATCTTTTATTTTAAGAATCATATTTTTTCATGTCAACTAATAAATGAAAACTATCCAGACTATCGTTCTGTAATACCTCATAATAATCAATGTCATGTTTCTTTGATTATTAATAAATTTTTATTGTTAAATACTATTAAAAGAGTTTCTATTTTTTCTAAGAATAGAAAGAATTTTATTGATTTTTATTTTAATCATAATAAATTAAAAATTTATGATCAAAATACGATTGATGCTCATAATTCTATTTCAGAAATAAAGTGTAAAGTTCTTTCTAAAAAAATGAAAAATATGAAAATAGGTTTTAATTCTCAATTTTTAATTGAAATTTTATCTTCTTTAAATGAAGATTTTGTTTATTTTGAATTATATCATAAAATGGGAATTTTAAGGCCTTTATATAATAAACAAAAAGAAGAATCAATTTTTATATTGATTATGTCTATAATAAAAGTATGAAAATATCATTGAATTGGATTAAAAAATATGTATTTCCTCTTAATATGGACGAAAACAAAATCTCCAATATATTAACTGATATTGGACTCACAGTAAAAGGGATTCATAATGAAAACCAAGATTTTGTTTTAGATGTGGAAATAACACCTAATCGTACAGATGCTATGAGTCATTACGGAATTGCACGTGATTTATATGCCGTATTAAAATTTCGTGGATATAAAGTTCATTTGGTAAAACCAATAATAAATGAAGAGATTCATTGTAATAATAGTAATAATAAATCTAATCTTTCAATTCTTGTAAAAATACATGATACATGTATAAGGTATTCCGGAATATTTATTTCGAAAATAAAAATCGAAACATCTCCATGTTGGTTAATTTCTAGATTAAGATCTATAGGCATAAAATCTATAAATAATATGATAGATATAATCCATTTTGTTATGTATGAATTAGGACAACCTATTCATATTTTTGATATGGATCAAATAGAGGATAAAAAAATTATAATAAAAAATGCGGACAATGATACAAAATTTCAATCTTCAGATAAGATTATAAGAAAACTTGATGAAGAAGATTTAGTTATTTATGATACTGTTAAACCATTATCTATAGCTGGAATGATCAATCATATTAAATCAAATATACATGTTAGAACCAAAAATATATTTATTGGAAGTGCTTGTTTTAATCCCATCATAATCCGGAATCTTATAAAAAAACATTCTATAAAAACAGAAACACAACATTTTTTTGAAAAAGATACAGATCCAAATCAGACTGTTTACGCTTTACAAAGAAGTGCTTTTCTTATCAAGAAGATCATAAAAAATAAGATAATATGTTCTGACATCATAGATTGTTATCCTAATCCTATATCTATTTCAAAAATCAGACTTCGTTATAAAAACATTATCAATATTATAGGAAAAAAAATATCGAAAAAAAAAATTAAAAAAATTTTATCATTGTTGGAAATGATGATTGATTCTGAAAATGATCAATATTTATTGATTCGTATTCCTTTCTATAGAACAGATGTTCAAAGAGAAATAGATGTAATTGAAGAAATATTTAGAATTTATGGAATTCATAAGATTCCAATACATAATCAAATAAAAATTCCTACATTTCCTAAAATTTTTTTTAAAACAGAATATGAAATTCAAAAAATACTTTTTGAACAATTAGTTTGTTTTGGTTTTCAAGAAATTATTTCTTATACCATTAGAAAAAATGAAGAAAAATTTTCTTCTTTACTAAATTCTTTTTTGAAAAGACAAGAAATTAAGATTCTTAATCCTGTGAACTACAATTATCAATTCATGAGATCCAGTTTGATATTCAGTATGATAGAATGTATTGAATATAATATTAAGAACAATAGAATCAAATCCAATATAAAATTTTTTGAATTAGGAAACATATATTATAAAATAAATAATAAATTTTTAGAAAAAACCTATCTCGGAATAGCGATATATCAAAAAAAAAAAACAGAATCTAAAAATTATCCTTTTTTTTATTTGAAAGGAATTATTGAACAAATTTTTCAAAAAAGTGGAATATTGAATTATACTCAAATACTTTCCAAACATCCATTATTAGAAAATGGAATTTCCATATTATACAATCATAAAAATTTAGTTGAACTAGGAAAGTTTAAAAATCATATTTTCAAAAAAAATGAAATCTTTTATGCAGAAATTGATTGGAAATATTTAGTATCTATTATTCAGGAAAAAAAAATAATTTATATTCCATTTTCAAGATATCCTACTTCAAGGAGAGATTTATCTTTATTAGTAGACAAGACTATTTCATTCGAAAAAATCAATCAATTAATCAAGAAAAAAGAAAATCATATTATTAAAAAAATTCAAATATATGATTTATATGAGGGAAAAAATTTTCCTATATCAAAAAAATCTTACACAGTAAGTTTCTTTTTTGAAAGTCAAAAAGAGACACTGACTGATAAAATTATTAATAATTCAATGAAAGAAATTGAATTATTTTTGAAAAAAAAATTAAAAGCGGAAATAAGAGAAAAATAAAATTATATAATAATAGACAATTTTTTTAAAATTTTTTCGAATCCAGTTTCTTGTTTTATAATTTTTGATATTTCTTTTATGTGAATTCTTTTTTGTTCCATGCTATCTCTGTTTCTCATAGTTACTGTATCTGTCTTGATCGTATCGTAATCTACAGTAAAACAAAATGGAGTTCCTATAGCATCTTGTCTTCTATATAATTTTCCAATGGATTCTTTTTCATCGTAAACCAATCTATGACGAATTTTTATATCATGAAATATTCTTTTCGCGATTTCTTGTAATCCATCTTTTCTAACCAATGGAAAGATGGCCGCTTTAATTGGGGATAAAAAGTAGGGGAGTTTTAATACTATACGTACTTTTCCATTTTTTAATTTTTCCTTTTTTAAGGAAGAAGAAAATATAGCTAAAAAAAGACGATCTAATCCTAAAGATGTTTCTATAACATAAGGGATATAATTTTTTTTCCATTCAACTATTCGAATTTTTTTTTTTGAAAACAATTCATGATTCTTTAAATCAAAATCTCTACGAGAATGAATTCCTTCTATTTCTTGAAATCCAAAAGGAAAATGAAATTCTATATCTGATCCCGCACTTTCATAATGAGACAAATGATCATGATCACATAACTGATAATAATATGTTTTATCATCTCCTAAATTTAATTCTAAATGCCATTTTAATCGGTTTTTTTTCCAATACTCATACCATTTTATTTCTTCTTCTGGAAGAACAAAAAATTGCATTTCCATTTGTTCAAATTCCCGCATTCTAAATAAAAATTTTCTTGCAACAATTTCATTTCTAAATGATTTTCCTATTTGAGCAATTCCAAATGGGATTTTCATCCTACTAGATTTTACAATATTATGAAAATTTAAAAATACACCTTGAGCTGTTTCAGGACGAAGAAATAAATCTTTTTCATTTCTAATTTTAAACATCATATTGAAATGTCGAATTTCTGTCCAATTTTTTGTTTTAAAAACGGGATCACAAATGCACAATTCATCAATTAAAACTTTTATATCTATTAAATCCTTTTTTTCCAAAGATTTAGATAAACGAGATAATATTTTTTCTTTTTTTTTAGGATCATTTAAAAAATTTTTTTTTACATATTCTTGAATTAAAATTTCAGGACGATATCTTTTTTTAGAATCTTTATGATCAATTAATAATTCGTTAAATTTATCAACATGACCGGATGCATGCCAAACATCAGAATGCATAAGAATAGAAGAATCCACTCCTACTATATTTTCATGAAGTCGAGTCATAGATTTCCACCACAATTCTTTGATATTATTTTTTAACTCCACTCCGTGTGGTCCATAATCATAAATCGCATTTAATCCTCCATAAATTTCGCTAGAAGGAAAAATAAAACCATAAACTTTTGCGTGAGAAATTAAAAAATCAAAAAAATAACTACATTTTTTCATATTATTTATTCTACACATACATATAAATACTTTTCCAAATCTAATGCAGCCATACATCCAGTTCCAGCAGAAGTAATCGCTTGACGATAATCAGGATCTTGCACATCTCCTGCAGCAAATACTCCAGGTTTACTGGTTATGGTTTTTCCTTTTTGTACAATAATATATCCTTTTTCATCCAAATCTAATTCATTTTTAAAAATCTCTGTATTAGGAACATGACCAATCGCAATAAATAAACCACTAATTAAAACAGTTCTACTAGTTTTATTTTTATGATTAAAAATTTTAATACCTTCCAAAAAATTATCTCCAATAATTTCTGTTACATTAGAACAAAATAATATGTTAATATTATTATTTTTCAAAATACGATTTTGCAAAATTTTGGATGCTTTCAAGTTTTCTTTTCTAACTATCAAATATACTTTTTTACAAATTTTTGCTAAAAAAATTGCTTCTTCTAAAGCTGTATCTCCACCTCCTATCACTGCTACATTTTTTTCTTTATGAAAAAAACCATCGCAAGTAGCACAAAAAGAAATTCCTAATCCTACAAATTGTTTTTCTTTATCAATTCCTAAAAATTTAGGACGAGAACCTGTAGCTACAATGATACCTCTACTTTCTATACATTTTTTTGTAGAGAAAAAAATACGATGAATTCCTCCTTTTTTACTGGATAAAATAACATGATTCACAGATTGATTAATTATTTTTGTATTAAAACGTTCTGCTTGTTTTTTACAATTTTTCATCAGATCGTTTCCATTAACTCCTTCTGGGAATCCCATATAATTATCCACACTAGTTGTTGTGGTCAATTGTCCTCCTGGTTGAAATCCCGTAAAAAGAATAGGATTCATATCAGCTCTAGACGCATATATAGCAGCAGAATAACCAGCAGGTCCAGATCCAATAATTACACAATTATGTATTTTTTTTTTAAATAACATAAAATAATTTTATACAAATATTTTTAATTTTTGTCATTTAATCATTGAATAAATTATGCATGATTTAAATTTTTTTATAGAAGAACATTTATATCTGAAAAAAATGAAAAATAGAATTCATATATTTTGCGTAATCAGAAAAAAATTTTATCTTTTTACTCAAGAAGAAGTGATACGTCAATATATAATTTTTTTATTAAAAAAAATAAAAAATTATAAAAACTCCAACATATGGGTAGAATATCCTTTCAAAATAAATAAATTAAATAAAAGGATAGATATTCTTGTTCAATTTCAAAGAAAACCACACATTCTTATAGAATGTAAAAACCCAAAAATTCCTATTACGCAAAAAACTTTTGATCAAATTTCCATATATAATAAAACGATCAAAGCTCCATTTTTAATGATCAGTAATGGAATAAAAAACTTTATTTTTCAAGTTGATACATACAAAAAAAAGTTTTCATTTTTAAAACAGATTCCATAAATACACTAACATCATTCATCAATTTTTTTGATTTAACAAAGAATGCATATAATCAATAAGATCTAACAATTTTGTGGAATAACCAACTTCATTATCGTACCAAGAAACAATTTTGAAAAAATTGGAATTTAACATCATACTCGAATTTGCATCAAAAATAGAAATTCTTTTATCTCCTATAAAATCAGATGAAACAACAGTATCTTCTGTATATCCTAATATGTTTTTTAATGTGGTTTGAGAAGCATGTTTCATGCAAAATTTAATTTTATCAAAATTTGTACTAGTTTTTAAACTAACCGTAAAATCCAAAACAGAAACATTTGCTACAGGTACTCTAAAAGCCATTCCTGTTAATTTTCCGTTCAAACTGGGAATAATTCTACCTACGGCATTAGCCGCACCTGTTGATGATGGTATTATATTAACCAATGAAGATCTCCCTCCTCTCCAATCTCTAGCGGAAATAGAATCAACAACTTTTTGAGTTGCAGTAGAAGCATGTATAGTTGTCATAAATCCTTCAGATATTCCAAAATTATCATTTAAAACTTTAACAATTGGAGAAAGACAATTTGTAGTACAAGAAGCATTAGATACAATATTTTGATCTTTTCTCATATTTTCATGATTGACTCCCATAACAAACATAGGAATATCATCTTTAGGTGGAGCGGATAAAATCACTTTTTTAGCACCTGATTCTAAATGAGCATTAGCTAAATCTTTTGTTAAAAAAAGTCCAGTAGATTCCACAACATATTCTACATTCAAATTTCCCCAATTGAGTTTTTTAGGATCTTTTTCATTAGTAACCTTAACCCGTTTTTCATTCAAAATGAGAGAATCTGTATCTTCAATACGAATCTTTCCTTTAAAAGAACCATGAATAGAATCATATTTTAACATATAAGCTAAATATTCTATAGATACTAAATCATTTATAGATACTACTTGAACGTTATTTCTATTTAAAGCAGATAATAAAACGAACTTTCCTATTCTTCCAATTCCATTAATTCCTATTTTGATAGACATATTTAAATAATTTTTTTTGTTATAAATTAATTTTTAACTTTCAAAAAAGTCATAAAAGCAGATGATGGAATTTTAATTTTTCCTATCTGACGCATTTTTTTCTTTCCTTTTTTTTGTTTTTCCAAAAGTTTTCTTTTTCTAGAAATATCCCCTCCATAACATTTATCTGTGACATTTTTTCTGAAAGCTTTAATGGTTTCTCTTGCTATAATTTTTCCAGATACAGAAACTTGAATAGGAATACTAAATTGATGTTTTGGAATTAATACAGATAATTCTTGACATATTTTTTTGGATAAAAACAAAGCTTTCGTTTTATGAACTAAAAGAGATAAAGGTTCTATTTTTTCGTGATTAATCCATACAGTAATTTTTTTTAAATCCGAATTTCTATAACCAATAAAATTATAATCAAAAGAAGCATATCCATTAGAAATACTTTTTAACTTATCATAAAAATCAAATACAATTTCCGATAAAGGCATTTCAAACATAATTTTGATTCTTTTTGAAGTCATATAATTATGATTTGAAATCATAATTCCTCGTTTTTCAATACATAATGACATTACATTTCCTATATAGATATCTTTAGTAAAAATAGAAACTAAAACATATGGTTCTTCTATCCTTTTGAATTTTTCCGTTTCTGGAAAATCTGAAGGATTATTAATAATTAAAATCTTTTGATTTTTTTTCATATAAACTCTGTAAGAAACATTAGGAATAGTAAGTATAACAGAAATATCATATTCACGTTCTAAACGATCTTTCACAATTTCCATATGAAGAAACCCTAAAAATCCACAATGAAACCCAAATCCTAATGCAGGAGAAGACTCAGGACTAAAAGAAAGTGCAGCATCATTTAATTGCAATTTTTCTATAGAAGAACGTAAATCTTCATATTTATCAGAATCAACGGGATAAATACTAGCGAAAACCATAGGTTTAAATTCTTTAAATTTTTGTATCGCTTTTGTAGCTGGTTTTTGAGCATCTGTTATAGTGTCTCCTACTTTTACTTCACTTGCATTTTTTATACCAGATACAACATACCCAACATCTCCTGTATTAATTTGATTTTTTGAAATATGTTTTAATTTCAAAGTTCCTATCTCATAAGCAGAATAAATTTTTCCTGTAGACATAAATTGTAATTTTTGTCCTTTTCGGATACAACCATTTTTTATTCTAAATAATATTTCAATTCCTCTAAATGGATTGTATAAAGAATCAAAAACAATAGCTTGTAAAGGAGCTTTTGAATCTCCTTTTGGATAAGGAATACGTGTTACTATTTGATTTAAAACATGATTAATTCCTAATCCATTTTTTGCACTAATAGGAATAATATCTTTTTTTTTACATCCCACTAATTCCATAATTTCTTTCATTACGTCTTCAGAAATGGAATCAGACAAATCAATTTTGTTTAAAACTGGAATAATGATTAGGTGATTTTTTAATGCCAAAGAAAGATGGGATATTGTTTGTGCTTGCACACTTTTCGTACAATCAACAACAAGTATAGCTCCTTCACAAGCTGCAATCGAACGCGATACTTCATATGAAAAATCAACATGTCCAGGTGTATCTATTAGATTTAAAATGTATATTTTATTATCATATTTATATTCCATCTGAACAGCGTGACTCTTGATCGTTATTCCACGTTCTCTTTCTAAATCCATATCATCCAATAACTGATTCCGGTTTTTTTTTGACACTGTTTTTGTAAATTCTAACAAACGATCAGCTAACGTACTTTTTCCGTGATCTATATGTGCGATAATACAAAAATTTCGAATATCATGAATCATGATTGATTGAGTTTAAAAATCTTCAAATAACCTTGAAGGGAATCGAACCCATACCATAGGAATCGGAATCCTATATTCTATCCTATTAAACTACAAGGCTAAGACCATATATAATAATGATTTAATATAAAGAAATAATATTTTAAAGGATGACAGTCAGTTGAATAGATTCATAGTTTTTTTGAGTCCGTTTATTACAAATGAAAATATTATCTTTATACCTATATCTAATTTTGAAAATAAATCATCTATTTCTTCATTTTTCCAATTTTCTAATACATAAGAATCTATTTTTTGATCAAAATAATTTTTTTTAATTCCAAAACGAAGACGTGCATAATGAGTTGTTCCTATTGTTATTTCTATATTTTTTAATCCATTATGTCCTCCACTTCCACCTTTTCCTCTTAAACGAAAACTACCAAAGTTTAAATAAATATCATCAGATATTATCAAAATATTTTGTAATATAATTTTTTCTTTTATCATCCAATATTTAACAGCTTCTCCACTACGATTCATATAAGTAGATGGTTTTAAAAAAAAAAGTAATTTATCATTATAGCTGAATTCAGAAATAAAACCTAGTTTTTTTTTAGAAAAAGAAAAACGATATTTTTTTGAAATTTGGTCCAAAATCATAAATCCTAAATTATGTCTAGTTTTTCTGTATAAATATCCTGGATTTCCTAATCCGATTATCAAAAATTTTTCAGGGGGTAAATGATTCATATTGAATGAAGAATTTCATATACAGTTTTTCCTATATTAGCCGGAGATTTCGCAATATGTATTCCACTTTCTTCCATTATTTTTATTTTTTCCTGTGCTGTTTCTATTTTTTTTTCTATAATTGCTCCAGCATGTCCCATTGTTTTTCCTTTTGGAGCTGTTTGTCCAGCTATAAAACCTATCACTGGTTTTTTATTTTTTAATTTTTTTATCCATTTAGCCGCTTCAATTTCTAATTGTCCACCTATTTCTCCAATCATAACAATACATTCTGTTTCTGAATCAGATAAAAATAGTTTCATAATTTCCTTTATATTCATTCCAATAATAGAATCCCCTCCTATACCAACAGCAGTGGAAATTCCATAACCCAATTTCACAATTTGGTCTGCCGCTTCATAAGTTAAAGTTCCTGATCTAGAAATTATCCCTATATTTCCTTTTTTTTTAAAAACTGAATTAGGCATTATCCCGACTTTAGCCTCTTTTGGAGTAATAATTCCAGGACAATTTGGTCCTATTAAACGAGATTTTTTTCCTTGTAAAAAATGCTTTATTCGAATCATATCTGATACAGGTATTCCTTCTGTGATACAAACAATAATTTGTATATTCATGTAAATAGATTCTAAAATAGCATCAGAAGCAAAAGAAGAAGGTACAAAAATTATGCTCACATTTCCTCCTGTCTGATTCACTGCTTCTTCAATTGTATTAAAAATAGGAACCCCTAAATATATTTTTCCCCCTTTTCCTGGTGTTATTCCTCCTGCTATAGGAGTTCCATAATTTATCATTTGTTCAGTATGAAATAACCCTTCTTTTCCAGTTAATCCTTGTACAAGGACTTTAATGTTTTTATCTATTAAAATACTCATAACTCTTAAATTTATTTTAATATAATTTGAATTTTATTTTCTCACTCTTTCTATATAAGATCTATTTTTTGTATTTATTTTCAAAAATTCTCCTGTTTTGATAAAAAAAGGTACTAATAATCTTGTTCCTGTTTCTAAAAAAACAATTTTATTGTTGTTATTAATAGTATCGCCTTTTTTGACAGGTTCTGTATGAATTACTTTTAAAATAACTGTGGTAGGCATTTTTAAAAATAAAAAAATTCTTTCTTTTTCACTTTTTACATGAAAAAAAATAGGTATTTTCATACCTTCTTTTAAAAATTCTACATTGATGTTATTTATTAATCTTTTCTCTATTTGTATTTGATCATAAGTGCTATCATTCATAAAATGAAATATATCTCTTTTTTTATATAAATACCTATATGAATGAAATTCTATCTTAACCTTTTTTAATTTATGTTTTGATGAAAATTTATTTTCTAAAACATGACCTGTTACTAAATTTTTCAATTTAGTCCTCATAAAGGCATATCCCTTTCCAGGTTTTACATGAAGAAAATCAATAATTTTGAATATTTCTTTATTCCATTGTATATATAAACCTTTTCTGATTTTCATTTGATTTTGAATTAAAATTTTCAGAATTTTTCGTAGTTTTTTACTATTTTGGCTACAACTTCTGCTTCTACTACAAGCTTGTTATTCACATAACCTTTTCCTTTCATGTGAACAATTCCTCTTTTCATAGATTTCAACAAATCAACTTGAAAAATAATGATATCTCCAGGAACTATTTTTTGTTTAAATTTTACTTTGTCTATTTTTAAAAAATAAGTAGAATATAATTCAGGATGACTTAGTTTATTTAACACAAGAATTCCTCCGACTTGTGCCAGAGCTTCTATTTGTAATACTCCTGGCATAATTGGCTCTCTTGGAAAATGTCCTATGAAAAAAAATTCATTCATGGTTACATTTTTAACTCCTACAATACTATTTTCTGTTAAATCTATAATTTTATCTACTAAGAGAAATGGAGGTTTATGAGGCAAAATTTTCATAATGCTTTTTATGTCCAAAATAGGTTTCTTTTTTAAATCAAATTCAGGAATCTCATTTTTTTTAAATGTTTGAATTTTATTCATTAACTCCTTTAAAAATTGCATAATAATATAATTATCTGGATTATAAAAAATGAATTTAGATTCCATTCAAGTTAGAACTCCATATAAAAGAAAATGTTTCTAAATTTCATTAACAAAATCTTTTAAAGAAGACATGGAATCTTCTTTGATTTTACAAAATTTTTTGTATTCTTTGTGAAAGAAAAAAATTTTGTAAAATCAATTTCTTTGTAAAACGGATCTATATGTTTTAAAATCGCATTTTGTGCATAAAAAGAATATTTTCTTTTTTCGCTCTGTTCTATGATTGCCTACTCTTTGGAATTGCTTCTACAAAAAACTTAGAATAATCATAATCTATAAATAGAATAAAAATTCCCATGTTCTAATTTTACGATCACATTATTATGATATCCATATCTGTTAGATAGAGCCGCTAAAATATGTTTTTCTTTATTAGAATATAAAAAGGAATAATGTGTTTTTATACAAGATTTTTTTTTATAATATTATTTATTCTACTAATAACCATAAATCCTATATGGATTGGAGTTGGTTTGAAAGTTATAGTGCCTCTCTTTTTAGTAGTATATAAACCAAATTCTTGTAAAAGAAATCTTTTTTCAATAGTTTTTTTCTTTTTGAGCATATCTAATTAATAAATATTAGAACGAAATTTCTTTTAAAAAAAATTATAAATCATAAAAAAATATCATAATAAAATAAAAACTTTATGTAATTTCTATTTCAGATGTATGATTTGTTATATTATATCATGAGTTTTTCAAAACGTATAATTTTATTTTTCACAGGTTTTACTATTGGAATTCTGATATTACTTTTTTTTTCCTATCAAAAAAGATTTCTGAATCTAAAAAAGAAAAAAATAGGAAAAAAAAAGATGAAAAATATTTTTATAATATTCAAAAAAACAAATATATTGTAAAATATGAAAAGAACTTATCAACCTTCGAATAGAAAAAAAGTTAATGTTCATGGATTCATGAAACGAATGAATACAAAAACAGGTAGGATCATTATATCTAGAAGAAGAAAAAAAGGAAGAAAAAGACTCGCTATCTCCAATTTCAAGAAATAAAATTAATTATAAAATTTGAAAATTTTCTATATCTCCAATTTTAGGAAAACTTTCTCCTTTTTTTCCATAAAATTTCTTTCCTTTTACAATACATTCTTCATAGGCAAAAAAATAGGATAAGTCTCCTATATCTACTATCTTAGTAAAAATAGAAATATTTTTTTTCATTAAATCCCATTTTTCAAAATTCATTAATCCTATGTCTACAAAAAATTTATTTTGATTTTTACGTATTTGAACCTTTCTATATATTTTATCTAATAAAATATTTTTGTTTTCTGGAATATCGAAATAAGATTTATAATTTTTTTCAATATCTACTCCTATAGAAGAAGAAATAAAATAAATTCCCGAAAGGATAGATAATACAGTATATTTTCTAATAATTTTTTTTTGAATGTCTTTGGGATAATTTCCTGATTCAATTAGAATACAAGGATAACCTAATTTTTGTAACCGATCTCCAGTTGCTGTAGGATACAATTCATCAGAAAATCTTCCTATTGATCCAATATCAGGTAAAATTTTATAAATTTCATTTGCAATAAAATTTATAATTTCCATAGATTTTTTTCTACTTATAGAATAAGTATTTTTTTCCATGGATATAGATGGAGATAAAAAAGACAAAATAGCAGGATTAAAATTTTTATGTCCAACATTATAAATGCTTCTTTGATCATGTAAATTAAATAAAATGTTAGGATTATTTTTTTCTATTTCCTGAAATAGAATTTGCATTTCTGGAGATTGTAAACGAATAGCATCTCTATTTAAGTCTATATTTATAGCGTTCCTTCTTTGAAAAATTTCAGCTCCATCAGGATTTAGCATAGGAATAAATAAAAGAGTTAAACTTTTTTTTAAAAATTGAACTAAATCACAATTGTTTCTTATCAAAAAAAAATGAAAAAGTTCAAACATAGATTTAGTACCAGTTGTTTCATTTCCATGCATTTGAGACCATATCAATATTTTCATTTTTCCTATCCCCCATTTGATTTTGAAAATGGTTCTTTTTTCTATAGAAAATCCTATAGGAATAATAGAGCATATATCTTTATACTTATTCATAATTTGTAATAAGTCAGAATATTTGAAAATTTTTGAATCCCCAATCCTACTGTCTTTAAAAAAAGATTCATAACTCTGAAATAGAGATAAAATATCGAAAAACGACATAAAAACTTTAATTTTATTTAAAAAAATTCTACTATTTATATATGATGAATAAAAAAATTGTTGTTATCTTTCAAAAAGATAAAATTAAAAAAATTTCATAATCTAAAATGAAAAATGCTGAAAGAAACAACAGAATGAATCATAATAAAAAAATAAAACGAATTTTTAATATTTATTATGAAAAATTATTTTAAAATAAATTATATAGAATCTATTTTATTAATAGTGGGATTTATTGTTTTAAATTTTTTAAATTTAGTTCTTAGAAAATTATTTATTTCTATTAATTTACCTGAAAGCATGATATTTTCAATATCATATACTCTTCCTTTTATTTTGTTATTTTTTTTTATATCTCATCAAGCTCAGAAAAAAAATTTAATCATAGACTTATCCACAAAATTCTCTTCATGGTACATTTATTTTGTTATTTTTTGCATGATGTTTTGTATGATCATTATCAATGAATATATTTCTTCATTAGTTCCAAGAGAAGGGCCAATACTAGGAAACATGTACAAAGAAATTGAAGAGTTTCTAAAAGAAGAAGTTAAAAATCCAATTCCTTTTTTTTCTACTACAATATTGCTAGCACCTATATGTGAAGAAGTTCTTTTTAGAGGAATTATTTTAAATGGAATGTTAAAAAATAAGATACATCCTATTAAAGCTATTTTATTTTCTTCATTTTTATTCGGATTAACTCATATGAATCCATGGCAATTAGTAGGAGGGATGATTATTGGAAGTTTTATAGGTTTCATTTATTTTATAACTTCTTCTATTATAGACTGTATATTATTACATGTTTTTAATAATGCTTTTGCCATATTCACCATGTTTTTCTTTATAAAAAATGAGGATCCTTTTTTATCAAAAAAAGAGGTAAATACGAATATAGGAATCATATTAATAATAGCTTTTATTATAATAATTAGTGGAAGTATTTTTCTTTTAAAAAAAAAGAAAGAAAAAATACCAAAATAAAATTCAATTTTAAAACAAATACTGACTATATACAACAATATACATAAATCATACAAATTTCTTAAAACAACTTTTCATAATGAAAAAACCTTCATTAACTATTTTGGGATGTCATTCTTCCATACCTACAAACAAATTTTATCCTACAGCTCAAATATTAGAAATGAAAGGTTTTTCCTTTCTCATTGATTGTGGTGAAGGAACACAAGTTCAATTAAAAAAAGCAAAAATAAAATTTAATAAAATCATACATATATTCATATCTCATTTGCATGGAGATCATTTTTTTGGATTGATTGGATTGTTATCTACTTTTCATCTATTAGGTAGAGAAAAATCAATAAGTATTTATGCTCCAAAAGGATTAAAAGAAATCATAAATGTTCATTTTAAATGGTCTTATACTAAACTTAAATATTGTATCGATCATATAGAATTATCATCTAAAAAACTGGAAAAAATCATGGAAAATGAAAAAATAGAAGTTTTTTCCATTCCATTGAAACATAGAATTTATACAAATGGATTTCTTTTTAGAGAAAAACCTAGTAATAAAAGAAAATTAAACATAGAAGAAATTCAAAAAATACCTGATATTAAAATAGCAGATTATCCTAATTTAAAATTAGGAAAAAATTTTAAAACTCATGATGGAAAAATTATTCCTAATTGGAAATTAACATTTGATCCACCCAAAATATTATCTTACGCTTTTTGTTCAGATACTTCCTTTTATTTGCCTATAATTGAACATATAAAATATGTAGATTTATTATATCACGAATCTACCTTCCTAAAAAAAGAAGAAAACAGAGCTATGAATACAGGCCATTCTACAGCCAATCAGGCTGCATATATAGCTAAAAAAGCTCAAGTAAAAAAATTATTGTTAGGACACTATTCCAACAGATTTCCTAATTTTAAAGAATTTGAAAAAGAAGCAAAAAAAATATTCTTGAATGTAGAAGCATCTGAACCTCTCAAAACATATTATTTAGAATAAAAAATCATATTACTAATTTTTTTTAAAGAATAAAAAGAGATAATAGACCCTATTATTAAAATAATACATATAACCATATATGAATCTTTTAGTGTAATTTTCACAGGAAAAGGTATTTTTTTTGCTATTTTAAATATTTTGTATTTTTCTTGTATAAAAGATAAAATATAAGAAAAAAAAAACCCACTTAAACAACCAAAAGTAGTAATCATTAATCCCATATAGAAAAATATCATCTTAATTCTGTACAAAGAAAAACCCATACTCCATAATGAAAAAAGTTCTTTAATTTTATCTAATTGTAAAATATAAATAGCACTAAATAAATTAAATCCAGTAATCAGAGTCATTAATATGAATAAAAAATATATAAATATTTTCTCCGTATTCATAACTTTATAGAAAATATCCTCTCTTTCTACACGTGTTATTATATTGAATTTTGAACCCAATTTCTTTACCAACAGATGTTTCAAATTATACATATTCACATTTTTATGAATTTTGATTTCTAATGTATGAAAAACTTTTTTTTTCATGGTCTTTTGAAGATCATACAAATCACAAAACAAATATTTTCTATCCATTTTAGGACTAAAATGAAAAAATCCTCTTACAGAAACTTTTTTTTTCATAAAAAATGAACTCAAAGTATTTTTTTTATTTTTATGGGAATCAATAATAAACATTTGTAAAGGCATATTCATATTTATTACATGAGATAACATTGGAAAATATGGACCTACATAAGACCATCCTACATATATATTTAAAGAATCCAATCTATTGTTTTTTAAATTAATTTTTTTAAATTTTTTCATTACTTTTCCATATTCTATATCCACTCCTTTTAAAAGAAGGAAATATTCATGGTTATTGTAGTGAAAAAAAACTTTTTTTTCCATAGTCTTAGAAACAGCTCTAATTTCTCGTATAGATTTTATTATTTTTATTACATTATCATCAATAAAAAAATCTTTTTCATTGGAGTAGGAAATCGTAATATCAGGATAATGATTTTGATAAAATTTTTTATTTAAATTTTCTAATCCAGAAAAAACAAATAAAATAGTAGATAAAGAAAATGTAGAGACTCCAATAGATAAAATGGATAAAAAAACAATAATATTAACAAGATTCGTTTTTTTTTTATAAAAAAAATAACGAATAGATATATAAAAAGAAGGATTCAATAACCATTAAATTTTATTATTATACAGATGCACGAAAATCCAATTTGGGAATTTTTTTCACACGATACCTAAGTCTATGAGAAAGCATTTTTCTATAAAATCGAGATTTAGAACGGATAGATTTTAATATATTTTTATCCAAAAAAGGATAAATGCTAATATATACTTTTATTAAATTCATATCAGGAGTAATATATATTTTAATCAAAGTCACTAAAAATTTATTTTTTTTGTTACTATAAAAAATTTCCTTATTAAGAATTTCTGCTATTTCTACAAAAAATATTGAATATAATTTCTTGTTTCTAATCAAGCTTATTTCTTTCATAATTTAGTCAGTTGAATTAAAAACAGTTTTTATTTTTCTACAAATAGTAGTAGTACATGAAAAAAATTACAAAAAATTTGTAATAGGAAAAATAATGTTGTATACTTGCAAAGTTTACAATTTTTTTCGGTCCCATAGCTCAGTCGGTTAGAGCACCTGACTCATAATCAGGAAGTCGCTGGTTCAAATCCAGCTGGGACCATTTTATTTTTGTAACCGGGGAGGGATTCGAACCCACAACTTACAGTTTAGGAAACTGTTGTTCTATCCTAATTGAACTACCCAGTCTTAGTATCTATAATAGAAACAATTGATTTATTTTTTTTTCCTTTTTTAAAAGAAACATAACCATTTTTTAGAGCATATAAAGTATAATCTCTTCCTATCCCTACATTTTTTCCAGGATGATGTTTTGTTCCTATTTGACGAACTATGATATTACCAGAATTCACGTATTGGTTTCCATATATTTTAATTCCCAATCTTCTTCCTATTGAATCTCTTCCATTTCTAGAACTTCCAGAACCTTTTTTATGAGCCATATTATTGTTTTTTTTCTAAAAAAGAAATTATTTTTATTTTTGAAAATAAAGGTCTAAATCCATTTTTAACTTTATATCCTTTTCTTCTTTTTTTCTTTAAAATAAGAATTTTTTTCCCTTTTACATGTTGTAAAATTTCTATTTTAACGCTAACTTCTTCTAAGAAGGGTTTTCCTAAAAAAAATGTTCCTTCTTTAGAAAACAAAAAAATTTGATTTAATAAAATTATTTTTCCTACATTTTCAGAAATATGAGGAACATAAATATACTGATTTTCAATTAGTTTAAATTGTTTATCTTTTATATTAGCAATAGCATATGTCATAAATCAAATAATTTTAATACCTTACTTTAATAATATTTTTTTTGTTTTTAAAATACTTTCAAATAAATAATCTATTTCTTTAAAAGTATTATATACAGAAAAACTGATACGAATCATACCTGAAACTTTAAAAAAATTCATAAGAGGTTGTGCACATAAATGTCCTGTTCTAACCGCAATCCCCAAACGATCTAAAATGCTACCGACATCAAAACAATGTAACTTATATAAATTAAAGGAAATAATACCAGATTTTTTAGAAAAATCCCTATCATCTCCATACAATTGGATTCCATCTATTGAACTTAAACGTTTTACAGCATATATCAACAGTTTTTTTTTGTAAGCTTGAATATTGGATATTCCTATTTCTTTTACAAAATCTATAGCGTTTCCCCACACAATAATTCCTTCTATGTTCGGAGTTCCTGACTCAAATTTAAACGGTATATCTGAGTAAGTTGTTTTATCAAAACTCACATTTTTAATCATTCCCCCTCCAAATTGATGAGGATATAATTTTTCTAATATTTTTTTTTTCCCATATAATATACCAATACCAGTAGGTCCATACATTTTATGAGCAGAAAACACATAAAAATCAACATTTAAATTTTGTACATCTAAATCTAAATTAGAAGGAACTTGAGCTCCATCAATCAAAACTAAAGCTCCATATTCATGAGCTTTTTTAATAATATCTTGAACAGGATTAATTATACCTAAAACATTAGATATATGACTAATAGATACTATTTTTGTTTTTTCTGAAATTAAAAATTCAAAATCTGTTAATTTTAACAAACCATTTTCATAAATGGATATTATTTTTAAAATGGCACCTTTTTTTTTACAAAGAACCTGCCATGGAACAATATTTGAATGATGTTCAATACAAGAAATAATAATTTCATCTCCTTGTTTTATAAAATCGTCTATACTAGAAGCAACCAAATTAATAGATTCTGTAGTTCCTTTTGTAAATATAATTTCCGATGAATGTTTGGCGTGAATAAATTTTTGAATTTTTTTTCTAACATTCTCAACATATAGAGTTGCTTTATGACTAAGATAATGCACCCCTCTATGAACATTAGAATTCATAGTAGAGTAATAATTTTGGGTAGCTTGAATTACCTTTAAGGGTTTTTGGGTTGTTGCCGCATTATCCATATAAATTAAAGGATTAGAATATATTCTTTCTTTTAAAATAGGAAATTGATTTCTTATTTTTTGTATTTCGTTTTCTGAAAACATATATTATTTTATAAATGTTTATTTAATTTTTTCTTCATTTTTTTATATATCAATTTTTTCAATTCAAAAATATGAATAGAGATCAACATATCCTCTAAAAAAGAGAATAATAATAACATTTTAGCTTTTTTTTCAGGGATTCCTCTTGATTGAAGATAAAATAACTCAGATTCTTGTATGTTCCCTACGGTACAACCATGCGAACACTTTACAGATTCAGAATAAATTTCTAATTGAGGTTTGGCATATATACACGCTTCATTAGAAAGAAGAATATTATGATTTTTTTGGAAGGCATTTATTTCTTTTATTAATTCATTAATAATTATTTTTCCATTAAAAATTCCTTTAGATTTTTCACATAAAATATTTTTATATAATTGAAAACTATAAGCATTTGAACATAAATGATCTATCAAAGTATGATGATCTACAAATTGTTTTCCTGATAAAAGAGAAATTCCATATAAATAGGAATATGTTTTTTCTCCGCTGGAATAAAACTTTAAATTATTTCTTATAAAATTTCCTTGAAGAGAAAAAGTATAAATGGTACATTTGCTATTTTTCTTTTGTTTAAAAGATGTATTATCTATTACAGTAGTTTTTACTAAATCATCTTGTACTTTATAGTAGTCAATTATACTATGATTCATAGCATAAATTTCGCTCACAGAATTTATAAAAGCTAAATGCTTTTTTAAACATTTGTAATGTTCTATAATTCTCACATAGGAATGTTCTCCCACTACAATCAAATTTCTGTTATTCAACATAATATTGGATTTCATTCCTGTAGAAATATGCAATATCTCTATGGGAGATTCTAAAATAACATTATTAGGAATATAAACATATGCTCCATCTTTTAACAAAAGAGTATTTAAAGTATAAAATGCATCATATTGATATGATAGTTTTCCATAATAGTTTTTAATTTCATTTTCTTGGATAGAGAATATATTTGACAAAATAATATTTCTTACATGTTGTGTATAAGAAAGATGAGGATTATATTTTCCATCTATAAAAATCAAGATTAAAGATTTTTCTTTTTTTAGAAAAGTTAATTTTTTTATTTTGTGATGTTCTATATTTTCTATTTTTACATTTTCAGAAACAATATTATAATCCTGATTAATAATTGAGTCAATATCTGTATTTCTCCATTCCTCATTTGTAGTAGAAGGAAATCCTTTTTTATGGAAAACATCAAAATGTTTTCGTTTTAAAAAAGACATATAAGAGTCTTTTTTTTCGTCAGAAAAAAATTTATTAATTAATAAAGCTATTTTTTCTTTTAACTGCATTTAATTAATTATAAATAAAGTTAAACAAAACAATTAATTTTTTTTATATTTTATTTTTCACTATCCAATCATATCCTTCTCTTTCTAATTTTTCAGCTAATTTTTGATCTCCTGACTGAATAATTTTTCCATTATATAAAATATGTATAATATAGTCTGAATAAATGTAGTCTAATAATCTTTTGTAATGAGTAATAATTAAAATAGAATTGTTTTTATTTCTAAAATCGTTAATGCCTTGAGCAACTACACGCAATGCATCTATGTCTAAACCTGAATCAACTTCATCTAATACAGATAATAAAGGATCTAACATCATCATTTGAAATATTTCATTACGTTTTTTTTCTCCTCCAGAAAAACCTTCATTTAAAGAACGATAAAAAAAACGTTTTTCAATATTTAATAAAGAAGATTTTTCTTTTATTTTTGATAAAAGATCTTTAGAAGACATTTTTTTTATATTTCGTGCTTCACGAATAGAATCAACCGCTGTTTTAATAAAATTAAAAATGGATACTCCTGGTATTTCTATTGGATGTTGAAAAGATAGAAAAATCCCCAAATGGGCCCGTTCTTCTGGTGAAAAATTTTTTAAATTTTTATTCAAAAAATAAATGTCTCCTTCATTGATTTTATACTCTTTTTTACCTGCTATTATAGAAGCAAGAGTACTTTTTCCAGAACCATTAGGGCCCATAATAACATGACTTTCTCCTGTATTGATTTTTAAATTAATTCCTCTAAGAACTTTTTTATTTTCTATAGAAACATGTAAATTTTCTATATTTAACATAAATTTTTATTGTTATCCAACAGATCCTTCCAAAGAAATTTCCAAAAGTTTTTTAGCTTCTACTGCAAATTCCATGGGAAGTTTTTTCAAAACCTCATTACTAAAACCATGAACAATTAAAGAAATCGCTTTTTCTATATCGATCCCTCTTTGATTACAGTAAAAAATTTGGTTCTCTCCAATTTTTGAAGTTGTAGCTTCATGTTCTACTTTAGAATTCGAATTATATACATGAATATATGGAAACGTATGAGCTCCACATTGGTTTCCAATTAACAGAGAATCACATTGAGAAAAATTACGAGAATGAATCGCTTGAGAAGTGATTTTCACTAATCCTCTATAATTATTTTGAGCTTTTCCTGCGGATATTCCTTTTGATATAATAACACTTTTAGTATGTTTTCCTATGTGAATCATTTTAGTTCCCGTATCTGCTTGTTGAAAATCTTTAGTTAAAGCTAAGGAATAAAATTGACCCATGGAAAAATCTCCTTTTAGAATACAAGATGGATATTTCCAGGTAATAGAAGACCCTGTCTCCACTTGTATCCAAGATATTTTTGCTCCTTTTTCACATAAACCACGTTTTGTAACAAAATTAAAAACTCCTCCTTCCCCTTTTTTATTTCCAGGAAACCAATTTTGAACGGTAGAATATTTAATTTCAGCATTTTCCAAGGCTATAATTTCTACTACAGCTGCATGTAATTGATTTTCTTTTCTTTGTGGAGCCGTACATCCTTCTAAATAACTCACATAGGAATCTTTATCTGCAATAATTAAGGTTCTTTCAAATTGACCAGTTTTATTTTCGTTAATACGAAAATATGTAGATAACTCCATAGGACAACGGATTCCTTTTGGGATATAACAAAAAGAACCATCTGAAAATACAGCTGAATTTAAAGCGGCATAAAAATTATCTTTTTTTGAAACAACTGAACCTAAATATTGTTTTATAATATTTGGATATTTTTTCAAAGCATCGTTGATAGAACAAAATATAATGCCTTTATCTTTTAATTTTTTCTGAAATGTAGTCATTAAAGAAACAGAGTCTAATACTATATCTGTAGCCACGTTTGAAAGACTTTTTTGCTCTTCTATAGGAATCCCTAATTTATTAAACGTATCTATTAATTCTGGATCTATTTTTTCATGATTTAAGTCTACTTTTTTTTTTGGAGCAGAATAATAACTTATTTGTTGAAAATCTGGAATTTTGTATTTTATATTTGCCCATATTGGTGGATTCATTTTTTTCCATATATGATAAGATTCTAACCTCCAATCCAACATCCATGTGGGTTCCTTTTTTTTTTCTGTTATTTTACGAATGACTTCTTCATTTAATCCCACTGGGATTTTATCTGATTCTATTGGAGTATAAAATCCATATTTGTATTCGGATTCATAAAAATTTTCCAGTATTTTATTATTTTTTTTCATGATGATGAAAAACTTTTTCCGCAACCACAAGTATGTTTTGCTTTAGGATTATTAAAATAAAAACCTTTTCCGTTTAGTCCATCTGAATATTCTAATGTTATTCCTTCTAAATAAGAAATACTGTTTTGATTTACCAATATTTTCATTTCTTTGTGTTGAAAAAGCCTATCTCCTTTTTGTTTTTTTTGATCAAAAGTAAGTTCATAAGACAGACCTGAACATCCACCAGTTTTAACTCCAAATCTAATAAATGAAACATGATGAGAAAGTCCTTCTTTTTTCATAATAGAAATCAATTTATTTTTCGCTTCTTCTGATATAAAAACCATAATATTTATACAATTTTAATTAATTACACAGGATAAATATAATTGTTTTGCATAATTAAATATTAATTCATAATCCAAGTAATTTTTGTTACTCCTTCTTTTATTCCCCATTTTTTTGACATACCAGCATTAATTTCTAAAATATATTTTATAGGTGAATCTAAATTCATATTTTCTATATTTTTCATAGGATTTACGTATTTGTTCACAAAAACAACAGTATCAAATTGATTAATATATACAATATCTAAAGATATTCGCATATCCTTCATGTCTATTTTCTTATACTCTTCTTTATTTTTCAAAATAAATAACATTCCTCTACTTTCTTTTAGAAAAGACCTATATTTCAATCCATTTTTTTTTTCTATATCTAGATCTGCTAACTCTATATCTATTTTTTTTATGACATTATTATTATTTTTTAAATATAGTACTCCATCTTTAATAAATTCTATTTCTAGTAGACTTCCGATATCCAAAAACATATCAGAATTATTGTCATAAATTCTTTCAGAAGAATTTATAAAAAAACACATAAACATAATGATTAAAGGAAAAAGAATATTGATTTTTTTCATTATGAAAAAAAATATTTTTTAATTCTTGAACAATTGAGAAGAAACAATCCCAATATAATAAAAGGAATACTGAGCCATTGTCCGGTATTCATAGATAAAAAACTAATAAATTCTCCTCCTTGAGGTTCTTTCAAAAATTCGATTAAAAAACGTATAGACCAAAGCGAAATAAAAAAAAAACCGGATAAAAATCCATCATAATTTTTTCTTTTTATTGTATATAAAGACCAAAGTAATAAGAAAACTGAAAGATAACCAATAGATTCATAAATTTGTGCAGGATGTCTAGGTACTATACTCCCATATTCCGTATCCATTTTTATAAATTTTACTGCCCAAGGCAATGTTTCACTGCATGGTTTTCCTACTATTTCAGAATTAAAAAAATTTCCTATTCTAATAAAAACAGCAGATATTGATATGGGAATACACAATCTATCACATAACCAAATAAAAGATTTTTTTTTCAGAATTATTTTACAATAAAATAGATTAGATAAAATAATACCTATGGTAGCCCCATGACTAGATAAACCTCTATAACCAACGAATTCATACCCTTTTATAAATCCTAACAAAAAGGTTTGATTGTTTTCTTTTATAGGGAAAAAGGCTTCAATCCAATGATCTGAAAAATACGAAAAATCATAAAATAAAACCTGACCTAATCTTGCCCCTATAAGAGTTCCAAAAAAAGTACAAATAAATAAAGGATCTAAATATTTTTTATGTATATTATCATTTTGATAGATATATTTCATGATATACCATCCTAATGAAAAAGAAATCACAAACATTAGACTATAAATATGAATAAAAAAACCTTTCCACAAAGGAATTTTTTGAACAGGGTCCCAATTAATAATAATATATTCTAATGGTTTCATGTTTTATTGTTCATTAAATGGATTTTTTTGAATAGGATACCAATCAGATGGTCCCCAAGGATTACATTTAATGATTCTGATTATACTTATGAAAAGAGCTTTAAACAGATTCCATTTTTTTAATGACAAAATCATATAGTTTGAACAAGTTGGAATAAATCTACAATTATTTCCTATCCATGGAGATATCCCTATTTGATATAATGTTACAATTTTTATGAATAAAATTTTTATAATTTTCATTTCATTTATTTTGTTGGTTTTTAATAAAATTTAAAGAAGAACCCGCTTTAAACCATTGAATTTGCTTTTCATTATAAGAATGATGAGCGATGATTGTTTCTTTATATCCATTTTTATGAATTAATTCTATTTCTATATTTTTATTAGGACATATTTTTTTGATGTAAAAATGAAATATGTCTTCTTCTTGTATTTTGTAATAATCATCAGGATTTAAAAAAGTTAAAGCCAAAATTCCTTGTTTTTTCAAATTAGTTTCGTGTATTCTAGAAAAAGATTTCACAAGAACGACACAAACTCCTAAAAAACGAGGTTCCATAGCTGCATGTTCTCTTGAAGATCCTTCTCCATAATTTTCCTCTCCTACAATCAAGGTAAGTATATTTTTTGAGTGATAAAATTTAGAAATTTCATAAACGGGTCCATAACTACCCGTTATAATATTTTTGATTTTATTTTTTTCTTGATTAAAAGCATTTACAGCTCCCATTAATAAATTTTTAGAAATCATCTCAAGATGACCTCTGTATTTTAACCAGGGCCCCGCCATTGAAATATGATCTGTAGTACATTTTCCTTCAATTTTGATTAAAAGTCTAACATTGAGAAAATCATTTCCATTCCATGGAAAAAATGGGGATAAAACTTGTAACCTTTTAGAATTTTTTTTTATAATTACAGATAGTTTTTTTTTATTTTCTTTTTTTGAAAAACTTTCATATCCTAATTTTTCTATATTAAAATTCATTGTAGGAGTTTCCATTGATTTAGGTTCTTCAAATTTTACATACTCATTCATTTCATTTTTTAACATATCTTTTCTAGGATCAAAAGTCAAATTTCCAGAAAAAGCTAAGGCAGTTACAATTTCTGGAGAAGCGATAAAAGCATGTGTTTTTGGGTTTCCATCATTACGAGATGAAAAATTCCTATTAAAAGTATGAATAATTGTATTTTTCACATTTTTTTTATTTCCTTTTCTTACCCATTGTCCAATACAAGGCCCACAAGCATTAGAAAAAATTTTAGCTCCAATTTCTTTAAAAAGAGATAAAAAACCTTTCTCTTTCATGAGAGAATAAATTTTATTGGATCCTGGTGATACCATATATTCTGAATGGATTTTCAATTTTTTCTTTTTGGCTTGTTGAATTATGGATATTGCCTTTGAAAAATCTTCATAAGAAGAATTTGTGCATGAACCAATTAATCCTACCTCAATTTTGGTTTTCCAATTATTTTTAGCAGCCTCCTCTTTCATTTTAGAAATAGGAGTCGCTTTGTCTGGAGTAAAAGGTCCATTGATATGGGGCTCTAAAATATTTAAATCTATTTTTATTACTTTATCATAGTAATGACATGGTTTTTGATAAACTTCTGGATCTGCTTTTAAAAAATCCTTGATTTTTTCTATCATTACAGATACCTGATTCCTTCCATTTGTATTCAAAAAATCTTTCATCTTATCATCATAAGGAAATAAAGATGACGTAGCACCTATTTCTGCTCCCATATTACAGATTGTTGCTTTTCCAACACAAGAAATACTATCAATTCCTTCTCCAAAATATTCAATAATATGATTTTTAGCTCCTGAAACTCCAATCATTCCAGACAATTTTAAAATTACATCTTTAGGAGAAGTCCAACCATTAATCTTTCCGATTAAATGGACTCCAAGTATTTTAGGAAATTGTAATTCTAAAAGCGATCCAGACATCACTTCAGCTGCATCAGCCCCTCCAACTCCTATCGCCAGCATCCCTAATCCTCCTGCATTAGGAGTATGAGAATCGGTTCCTATAATCAACCCTCCAGGAAATGCATAATTTTCTAGAATAATCTGATGAATAATTCCTGATCCAGGTTTCCAAAAATCTATTCTATATTTATGAGAGGCAGATTTCAAAAAATTATAAATCTCTTCATTTTTTTCTATAGCATTTCTTAAATCTAAATCTGAACCATATTGAGCCGATATGAGATGATCACAATGAATCGATGTCGGAATACACGTCTTGCATTTTTTAGTTTGCATAAATTGAAGCAAAGTCATTTGAGCTGTCGCATCTTGCATGATAATACGATCAGGTAATAAATCCATGTAATATTTATTTCTTAAATTCTTCTTCTTAAAAGAAGATTCTAACTCTTTTATTTCATCAACTAAATGAGAGTATAGAATTTTTTCCGAATAAGTCATAGGTTGATTTCTCACATTCCTAATTTTTTCAATTTTATACGAAAAATTTGTATAAAAATTTCGAATTCTATCAAGATCGAAGATCATAAATTTTTCTTTTGAAAAGAATATACATAAATTATGTTTCGTTTAAAAAAACATTAATTTTTTCGTAAAAGTCTATGGGGTTGTCTATGTGGATCCAATGATCAGATTTTTTTACAGTCCAAATTTTAGATCGGGGAAACAACTTTTGTATATCATTATGATCTTTATCAAGAATATAATTTGAATACTCTCCTCGCAAAAATAATGTAGAACCATGATATGAACCATTTTTTATTTTTTTAATTAAAGAATCATAATTTTTTTCAATGTTCAATAAAGAAAAATGGAAACATAGTTTTCCATTCTTTTGTTTTTGTGTACATTTAGAAAAAAAGGATCTAATCTTTAGATCAAAAATCCATTTTTTTAAAAAATGATCAAGATCTTTTCTAGTGTGAATAATATTGAAATCCACTTTTTTTAAAAAGTGGATTAATTTTTTTTGATTGAAATCTATGTAATCCTTAGGACTGATATCCAAAATTATAATTTTTTTTGGAATCGTAGGATACTTTATAGAAAACTTCATCACGGCTCTTCCTCCTATAGAATGTCCCAATAATATAGGATGATTCAATTCATAATAATAGACATATTTTAATATATCTTTTGATATAATATCGTAATTCATTTTTTCGGAAACGAAACTTTTTCCATGATTTCTCATATCCAATAGATGAATTTGATAATTGTTTTCAAATTTTTTAGCAAAAGAAATCCAATTTTCTCCATTTCCAAACAATCCATGAAAAACTAAAATAGGATAACCTGATCCGTATATTCTAGAATGCAGTATCATTTTCTTTTTATATTTTTTCTACTTTACGAAGTATTTTCAAATAACTTTGTATTGTATTTTTTAGTCCCATATATATAGATTCGATAATTAAAGCATGTCCAATTGATACCTCTGATAGATTTGGTATTTTTTCAATTAAAAAAGAAATATTATTTAAATTTAAATCATGTCCAGCATTAATTGACATATGATGACTCACCACAATTTTCGATGTATTAACATATGGATCAATGCAATTCCATTTTTTATTTGCATATCCTATGGAAAAAGGTCCAGTATATAATTCTATCCTATCTGCTCCCGTTTTAGATGCATATGAAACCAATTCTGGTTTTGGATCTAAAAAAATAGAAGTTCGAATTCCATAATCTTTTAATGTTTTAATTTTATCAGTCAAAAAATCTTGATATAAAAACGTATTCCATCCAAAACTTGATGTTATTGCCTCTTCAGAATCAGGAACTAAAGTTACTTGTGTTGGTTTCACATCTAATACTAGTTTCATAAATTTTTCAGTAGGATTTCCTTCAACGTTCAATTCTGTTGAAATGACAGAACGGATGTCATACACATCTTTATATGTAATATGTCTTTCATCAGGACGTGGATGTATAGTAATCCCATGACATCCAAATTTCTGAACATCTATTGCGACTTGAACAACATTGGGTATATTCCCTCCTCTTGCATTTCTTAACAGAGCTATCTTATTTAAATTAACACTTAACCTTACCATTTTTTTACAACTTCTTTTTTAGTAACTTGTGTTACTTCTAAATCGAATTCTTTAGCCGCTGTTAATAAATGATCGAAAACGCTAGCTTGTATCTGTTCGTATTTAATAGAGACAGAAGTATTTGTAAAACAATATAATTCTACGGGTAATCCATAAGGAGTAGGTTCTAAATGTCTAATCATCAAAGTTTCTGATTGTGATATTTTTGGATGTTGTGATAAATATTCCAATGCATATTGACGAAAAAGACCAATATTTGTTAATTTTCTTCCATTAAGATTATTGATATTTATATCAATATTTCTTTTTTTATTAAAAAGATTTATTTCTTCTTGTTTTTTTTGTATATAACTTTTTATTAAATAAACATGTTGAAATTTTTTTAATTTACATGAATTACAAAAATGAAAAGATTGAATATTGAATAAAATAGATCTTTTAATTCTACGTATATTTTTTTGACGCATAAATTCAAAATTCGTAACAGCTGTGGAAATTAAATCATAAGTGGGGACACTAGTAATAGTTTTATCAAAATTTTCTATTTTTGCGGAAGTTAAATTAATTTCAATCACCGTTCCTTCTATATTGTATTTAGGAATTCGAATCCAATCTCCCACTTTTATCATTTTTGTAGAAGCCATTTGTACTCCTGAAACAAATCCCAGTATGGTATCTCTAAATACCAATATCACAAAAGCCGTTATAGCTCCTAAACTCGTCAAAACAGTAATTAGATCATTCTTTGTAAGAATAGCAATAATAACCAAAATACAAAATATTATGGATATAATTTTCAATAATTGTGAAAAAGAGCGTACTGCTATGGTTTGATGATTATTTTCACTTGTAGCTATTCTCATAATAGAATTCACTACTCGAATTAAAAATTGTAAAACAATTAGAACGAATAATATATCAAATATTTTTTCTAAATAAATGATAATCGTATGATATTCATTAAAAAATGGTTTAATTAATATTAAACCAATAGATAATGGAAAAAAATGAGATAAACTATCAAAAACTTTATTTTCATATAAAATGTTATCCCAAGAAAAATGAGTAGAATTTACTATTTTTCTAACTATAAAACGAACACCTCTATTAAAAATAAATTCTAAAATTATTAGAATAATAGTGAAAAATAAAATTTTACCGATTATAATAAGAGTTATAGTTCCCCATCTTTTTAAATCTAAATTATGTACAATATCATAGATTCCTTTGAATTTTAAAATCATTATTTCTATTTTTTCGATAAACATTTGATAACACATAAGCCAAAATTCCTTACTAACTATATAAAAAATTGAATAATTAACTGTATTTTGATTTATTTTCAATAAATTATTTATGTTTTGTAGATTAAATAATATAATAGATATTGAGAAGAAAGATAAAATTTTGACTCAATTTTTTAAAATTTTAAATTT